>SLST01000205.1 GCA_007130265.1 Spirochaetales bacterium | reverse complement strand
GGTCTTCTACTTCACGGGCCTCTCTGAGATGGTGCCGCACCTCGCGATGATGAGCGGGAGCATCCTCTACGTCGCGGTCTTCATGTCGACCGACCCGGTGAGCGGCCCGAACAAGCCCGGAAGCCAGTGGCTCTACGGCCTGATCATAGGCGGAACGACCATTCTCATCCGGAACTTCGGAGGTTTTCCGGAGGGCACGAGCTTTGGAATCCTGCTCGGCAACACCTTCGCGAGCCTGCTCGACGAGCTCATGCCCAAGCCCAAGCGGAAGAAGAAACCGGCGAAGAAAGCGCCGAGCCGCGAGCCGGCGCCATCCAAAGAAGGGGCAAAAGCATGAACAAGGAAGGCACCCTCTATACGGTTGTGTTCATCTTCATCGTGAGTTTCGCTTTCGTCTTCCTGCTCTCAATGACCAATCAGGCGACGATCGAACGAGTCCGGCTGAACGAGGAGGTCGCGCGTCAAAGGGCGGTACTCTCGGCGATGGGAGTCGAGGCGACGACAACCGAGGAGATCCGCGACGAGTTCGCCCGGATCGCCGCCGACGAGGAGCAGGGACTTTTTGCCGGGCGCATCGACGAGCGAACCGTGTATGCGAAACTCTTCAGAGGATCGGGGCTCTGGGGTGAGATCTCCGGATTTCTCGCCGTCACCGCCGACCTCAACGAGTTCGTCGGGATCGAGATCGTCGACGACAACGAGACGCCCGGGCTCGGAGGGCGAATCAACGAGCCATGGTTCAAGGAGCAGTTCGAGGGCCAACCGATTCCCGATAGAGGCATCATCGTGCGCGCAGGTGAAGCTGATCGGGATGCAGGAATCGTGGACGGGATAACGGGCGCTACCTCGACGAGCAATGCTATGCAGTCGATCATCAACCGCTCGGTCGAACAGTTCCGTTCTCCGGACACCCGCGCGCGACTCGAGGAACTCGCGGCCGGGATTCCTGAAGGAGGAGAGGTATGAGCGACGTCGACACGAGGCCAGGGGCGATCCTGAAGAGCAACCTCTGGACGAGCAATCCTATTTTCATGCAGGTACTCGGCATCTGCTCGGCGCTTGCGGTGACCAACCTGCTCACCAACACCGCCATCATGACGATCGGCGTGACCTTCGTTACTGGTTTCAGCAACCTGACCGTATCGCTTCTGAAGAAGTTCATGCCTCGCAAGGTTCGGATGATGGCCCAGACGCTCATCATTGCGTTCTACGTCATCATCGTCGATATCGTGCTGAAGGCGTACCTGCCGGAGATCAGCAGGAACCTCGGTCCCTACGTCGGCCTGATCATCACCAACTGCATCATCATGGGACGCGCCGAAGCCTTTGCGCAGAGTAACGACCCGATTCCGAGCCTGTGGGATGGGGTGACAAGCGGCCTTGGTTACATGGGCGTCCTGATGGTGATCGCCGTCTTCCGTGAGCTGCTCGGTTTCGGCACGCTTTTCGGATTTCAGATTCTGCCTGAAGCCTTCGTTCCCTGGACGATCATGGTGATGCCGCCGAGCGCGTTCTTCCTGCTCGGAATCATCATCTGGGTAGGCAAAGCTGCAATGAACCGCGAAGGAGCACGAGCATGATCCCGGCAATAACACCATTCTCACTGCTGTTCGCCTCGATTTTCACGAGTAACATTCTACTGGCAAACTTCCTTGGGATGTGCTCATTCATCTCGATCTCGAAGGACATGAAGAGCTCGAACGGTCTCGGCCTGGCTGTGACGATGGTCCTCACCGTCACGACCGCGGTGAACTGGCTGATCCTTCAGCTGCTTCAGACCCTCGGCCTCGTGTACCTCCGTTACATCGTGTTCATCATCGTGATCGCTGCAGTCGTCCAGATGCTCGAGATGATCATCGACCGCGTCAGCCAGACGCTCTACATGAACCTCGGCATATTCCTTCCGCTGATCACCGTCAACTGTGCGATCCTCGGCGTATCGCTCTTCATGGAGATCCGCAATTACAGCTTCATCCAGTCTGTGGTCTACGGACTCGGAAGCGGTCTCGGCTGGTGGCTCGCCATCATGGCGCTGAGCGCGATCCGCAAGAAGGTGGAAAAGGCGCCGGTTCCGCCCGGCCTCAAGGGAGCCGGCATCACTATGATTATCATCGGGTTCATGGCGATGGCCTTCATCGGGTTCGGTGGCATGCTCCAGGTGCAGTAGGAGGACGATCATGGAGAACGCACCGATTATCATACAAGCCCTTGTTGCTCCGCTTGCTATAGGCGGGATCAGCGCCGTATTGGGAGCGTTGATCACGATCACCGACAAGATCGTCAACAATTACGGCGACCTGGTGATCGACATCAACAACGGCAAACGGAAGCTGGATATCAAGGGCGGCGCACCGATGCTGCAGACGCTGGCAGAGAGCGGCATCTTCGTGCCGAGCGCCTGCGGCGGGCGCGGCAGCTGCGGCGCCTGCAAGGTCAAGGTCAAGAGCGACGTCGGTCCGCATCTGCCGACTGAAATCCCGTACCTGGAGAAGGAGGAGATCGAGCAGAACGTACGGCTCTCCTGCCAGATCAAGGTGAAGGACAACGTCGAGATCGAGATTCCTGAAGCCCTGTTCAACGTACAAGAGTTCGACGGGGTGATCGAACGAATCCTTGATGTCACTCACGACATCAAGGAAGTCTACGTGAAGCTGCCCGAGGGTAAGGAGATTTCTTTCTCGTGCGGTCAGTACGGACAGATCGAGGTCCCACCGTACGGCAAAGTGCGCTCACCTACTCAGCGCGCCTACTCGATGAGCTCTCCACCGAGCGACAGGAACCATCTTGAGTTCCTTGTACGTCTCGTGCCGGGCGGTATCGTCACGAGCTATGTTCACGAGCACCTTCAGGAAGGACAGCGGATGAAGGTCATCGCCCCCTTCGGAGAGTTCGGCGTCAAGGACACCGGCGCTACGATGATCTGCGTCGCCGGCGGGTCGGGAATGGCCCCTTTCAAGGCAATCTTCCAGCACATGATCGAGACCGGCGAGATCGAATCGCGCGAGGTCTGGTACTTCTTTGGCGCGCGGACCAAGGCTGACATGTTCTACCTCGAGTGGCTCAACGAGCTCGATGAGAAGTACGAGGCGTTTCACTTCGTGCCGGCGCTCAGCGAGCCACAGGAAGAGGATGAGTGGACGGGCCCCACCGGACTCATAACGGAGGTGCTTGCCTCCTACCTCACCGACAAAATCGACAGAAGCCGGCCGCTCGAAGGGTATCTCTGCGGCAGCCCCGGTATGCTTGACGCCTGTATGGCGGTCATGAGAAAATTCGAGATGTCGGAAGACAATATCTACTTCGACAAGTTCGCATAGGAGCGTCCGATGAAGATGTCACCTGAATACGCCAAGGCACAGGCGAACATGCAGCCGGGCGTCATCACCTCCGATGGGTTCCTCGGCGACGACAGGCGGCCGATCGTCGAGATCATTGCTGAAGACGAGTCGAAGATGGAACAGCTGCACGTCGACTTCGATGAAGCGGCCGAGCGCATGCATCACCTCCTCGACGAGGGGCGAAAGGGGCTCGGAGAGCCCGTCACGATCGAAGGCAGGTGGATCGTTCAGGTTTACGAGGCTCGCGGATTCCTCGCCTCCCCCTTTGAGGACGGTATCTTTCGCAAGATAAACGCCCAGGTTTCGATCGCCGAAAACGGCCGCCCCGGCGAACAGCAGCTCCTCTATTCCGAGTTGAGTCTGCACCTGATGGAGAAGTATCACTTCCTGCAGGGGCACGGATCGCCGTTTCGGCTCGATCCGCACCGGCTCCGTGACGTGCTGTGCTTGGACAAAAGCTGAAAAATAGTCCATTATTTACGATATTGCACTTCTAGCGTCCGATCACTATACTCAGACCTGAAATGGCTGACGACCGGATTCTCGTCGTCGAAGACGAGCGAATCATCGCCCTCGACCTCAAGCGCCGCCTCGAAAGATTTGGGTACCAGGTCGTAGGGCTGGCCTCCAACGCCGAAGAAGCACTCTGCATCACGGCTGCCGAGCAGCCCGACATCGTTTTGATGGACATCATGCTGTCGGGCAGCACCGACGGCGTGAGTACCGCCACTGAGATACGCCGGCAGCACGGCATTCCGGTCATTTTCCTCACCGCGTACGCGGATGAGTCTACGATCGAGCGCGCGAAGATCGCCGAACCGGTCGGATATGTTCTGAAACCGTTCAAGGAACGGGAACTCCACACGACGATCGACATTGGCCTCTACAAGAGCCGAGTCGAACGCGAGCTCCTGAGGCAGGAACGCCTCTTCTCCTCGATCCTCCGCAGCGCTGGAGACGCCATCGTCGCCACGGACGCACACGGTGCCATTCAGTTCATGAATCCGGTCGCGGCCACGTTGACAGGGTGGCACGACGATGAAGCGCGCGGGTGCGACGTCAACCAGGTCGTCTCCCTCATCGCGGACACGAGCGAAGAGCCCGTGCTGATCCCGGTGGAGCCGGACGCGCAGAATCGCGTCGCGCGAGTGTTCGAGTCGGTCTACCTGCAGAACAAGCTCGGCGCGCGCATTCACATTGAGGGTACGGTTGCCGAGATCCGGGGAGAGCGCGGTGAGTTCGAAGGGCTCACGGTGGCGTTCCACGACATCACTGACATAAAAAGACTCAACGAGACGGTCAGCTATCAGGCCAGCCACGACGCGCTGACCGGACTTATCAACCGCGACGAGTTTGCGACGAGACTCGAGCGCATCGCCGAGCCGACCGAGCACTCCGACGAGACCCACCTCTTCCTCTACATAGATATTGATCAGTTCAAAGTCATAAACGAAGTCTGTGGTCATCTCGCCGGCGACGAACTGCTCTGTCAGATCGCAGACGGCATCAAGGAGTTCGTCGATCAGGCGCATGTGCTCGGCAGGATTGGAGGGGATCAGTTCGGGCTGATCCTGCTCGACGTTTCGCTCGACGAGGGCTCTCGGTTCGCCCGTGATCTCGTTTCTCACCTGAACCGCAAGTACGTGTGGCAGGAACGCAGCTACAACGTGACGGTGAGTATAGGTGCAGCGCCCATCATGGCCGGGAGCAGCCGCGTCAACGACATCCTCGCGGCCGGCGACGATGCGTGCTCTCTCGTCAAGGAGCACGGCGGAAACGCCGTTGAAGTCTACAAGACGTCCGATTACGTCTTCCTGCGGCGAAAAGGCGAGATGCAGTGGATCGCCCGGCTGACCGAGGCGCTCGAAGAAGACCGTTTTGCGCTCTTTCACCAGGAGATCGTGCCACTCGACTCACGGCCCGGGGACGTTCCCAAGTATGAAATCCTGCTCCGCCTCAAGGACGCGGACGGCGGTCTTGTATCGCCGGGCGAGTTCATCACCGCTGCTGAGCGCTACAGGCTTATGCCCTCGATCGACAAGTGGGTGGTCGCGGCGGCGTGTCGTTACGTGTCCCTCGCCGCTAGACAGGAGATACCAATACCGGTGATATGCGTGAACCTCAGCGGCGCGTCGCTCGTAGACAACTCGCTTCTCGATTTCCTCCTGCTCATGTTCGATACTCACGAGGTCAGTCCGTCGAGCTTCTGTCTCGAGATAACCGAGACGAGCGCTATACAGAACTTCAGCCGGGCGATCGGCTTTGTCACACGCCTACGCAAGGAGGGGACGACCTTTGCACTTGACGACTTCGGCAACGGTTTCTCATCATTCTCCTACCTCAAACGGCTGCCGGTCGATTATCTGAAGATCGACGGTTCGTTTGTGAAAGAGATCGAGCACGACGAGATCGACCTGGCGATGGTCGAAGCGGTAAACAACATCGGCCACACGATGGGGATGAAGACGATCGCTGAGTACGTGCACAACGAGGGTATCCGAGCGATTCTGCGCGACATTGGCGTGGACTATGCTCAGGGCTTCGCCGTCTCGCGCCCTACCCCGCTCCCGCACGCCGAAAGACTCCTGGAGCAGGGATGATTCTCCGGCAATTTCATACTACAGTGGGCCATGGAAAGAACCCTCCGCGCGGTGAGTCACACCATGGCTCTTGCCGTGCTGCTTGGCACAATCGCTGGAACAGCATTCACTCAAACCCCGTCCGATAGTCTCGGCTGGCGACTCCACTCCACCGAACACTTCACCTTCATCTACCGCTCGGCGCACCGAACTGCGGTCGACGAGCTGTCGAGCTTTGCCGACGACGTCTACGCGGAGGTTACGGGCTTCTTCGGCAGCGATCCGGGGCACGTGCCGGTTGTTGTCTACGGAGAGACGGACCTGGCGAACGGCTACTATTCACCGGCGCCACCGCAGCACATCGGGCTGTACGTCGCGCAGCCCTCGCTTCCGTGGATAGGCGCGCGCACCGAAAGCTGGCTGCGGCTGCTGCTCGTGCATGAGCTGACCCATTACGTCCAGGCCAACTACGACCGTGGCCTCTTCTCGCTGCTCGGGACAGCGTTCGGCCGCTCGCTCAGCGGTTTTTTCATCGCCTTTGCCCCCATCTGGACCACGGAGGGACTCGCGGTCAACACAGAGACGATCTACACGGCCGGGGGCCGGGGCCGCGACCCGTTCTTCGAGATGCACTACGTGGCGCCCGTCCTGGACGACCGGATCTTCAACCTGAGACAGGCAGGCTACGACAGTCACCTCGCCCCAAGGGGCCGGTACTACGTTGCCGGCTACTTCATCTGGGAGTTCCTGCTTGACGAGTACGGAGCCGAAGTCGTTCAGGAGGTGTTTGACGACTTCGCCCGCTTCCCTCTGTTCGGCATCTGGGGGGCAATTCATCGCGCGACCGGCGATCGCATGCGGCACATCTACCCCCGCATCGTCGCCGAGCTCGAGCGCAGGTATGCCGACCGGACATCCGCCGATTCGGCGCCGCGGATCACCCCCCGGACCCGCAGCGATTACCATCTGCCGGCGGCAACCGCGCAAGGGCTTTACCTCTACCGGACACGGCCGGACGCACTTCCGGCGGTGGTGCGCTTCGACCGCGACACCGGCACCGAGCATCCCGTGCTCGAGACGCGGCTCACCGACCACGCGTCGTGGAGTACCACCGCCGACGGGCGAACCATTGCATTCGCGACGATCGCGGTCGACAACGCCCATCCCGACGAACCGATGATCTCCTCCGACATCTATCTTCACGACGTACCCGCCGGCCGCACTCGGCAACTCTCGACGGGAGGGGGATACCATCAGCCGGCCATCGCTCCGGACGGATCCTTTCTTGTCGCAATCCAGCGTACCGGCAGCTACCATCGGCTCGTTCGCTTCCACCTGCCGGCCCCGAAAACCGCGCTCCAAGGCACCGGAAACACCGTCCGCGTGCTGATGGAGCCGGACGAGGCTCGTCTCTATACCCCTGCAATCTCACCCGACGGCTCGCGCGTCGCCCTCGTGATGAATCAGCGCGGCGATCAGCAGATCGTCCTCTTAGACGCCCGCAACGGATCCGTATCCCTGCTCGCCCAACTCGAGGAAGGGACGCCCTACTACCCCACGTTCGCCACCGATGATCTGCTTCTCTACGGAAACGATCGCGGAGGGAGACTCGCGCTCTACGGACACAACCTTGCGACGAACGAGATCACTCTGCTGGTCGACGACCGCATAGGAGCCTTCGCCGGGCGGATCGTCGACGGCGAGCTCATCTTCGCCTCCTACACCTCCGATGGGTACGCTCTTCGTGCCGAACGGCTG
>SLST01000004.1 GCA_007130265.1 Spirochaetales bacterium | reverse complement strand
CTCATACTCTTTCTCACCGGCTATATCGACACGTACAACAGCAACTTCTTCCAGAAGCGCGTGAATCGAGCCATCGAGGCGGGGTTCACCAAACTGATCTTCCACTGTGCCGGCCTCAACTACGTCTCCAGTACCGGGATCGGGTCCTTTACCGCCTTCCTCAAGTCGGTCCGGCCCCGCGGCGGAGACCTCGTGCTCCTCGAGATTCAGCCCAAGGTGTACGAGGTGTTTCAGCTGCTTGGTTTCTCGCAGTTCTTCAACATCAAGGACAGTCTCGACGAAGCAGTGGAGTTCTTCTCCAAGGGCGGCGTGGCCCAGCGCTCTGATGTCTTTCCGAAGATCTTCAAGTGTCCGATCTGCGGGAAGAAGCTCAAGGCGACGAAGGCCGGGCGCTTTCGGTGCTCGGAGTGCAAGACAATTCTGGCGATTGATACCGCCGGGCAGGTCTTCCTCGGCTGATCCCGGTGACACCGGACGCCGGGAATCGGTATACAGTACCAAAGGAGCTCACCAATGCCGTTGTCAGCGAAAGAGAAGTTGGAGGGGTTCTTCCTCCATCTCGGGCTCGTGTACGAGGAGATCGGTGAGAACATGTGGTTGCTCACCGATGAGGAGAACGGGCTGCGGTCCATCGTCGTCTTCGTTCAGGATGATCTCGTCACGTTGCGGGCAAACGTCATGGACATACCGTCGGCTGAACGTGAGGCCTTCTTCGAGGACCTGCTTCGGCTGAACGCAGATATGGTCCATGGGGCGTACGCAGTCGAGGAACAGCACGTCATCCTCATCGATACGCTTGAGCTGCCGACGATGGATCTGGAGGAGTTCCAGGCATCACTCGATTCCACCGGACTGGCCCTCGCCCAGCACTACGCTACGCTGGCCAGGTACCGCACGGTCGGCTGAGGAGGCACGCCATGGGGATCTTTGATCGCTTCAAGCGAGTAGTGAAGTCCAATCTGAACGAGATGATCAGCAAGGCCGAGAATCCCGAGAAGATGCTCAACCAGCTGATCGTGGACATGAACCAGCAACTCATCGAGTCGAAGAAGAGTGTTGCTTCCGCGATCGCGGACGAGAAGAAACTCGAGCGTCAGGTGAAGGAGAATCTCGCGGCGGGTCAGGAGTGGGAGCGCAAGGCCATGCTTGCGGTTCGTGCGGGCAAGGACGATCTTGCGAAGGAAGCGCTCGCCCGAAAACAGGAGTTCGACAAGACCGCCGCTCAATACAAGGAACAGTGGGAAGCGCAGCACGAGTCCGTCGAGAAGCTGAAAATCGCGCTTCGCGGGCTACAGCAGAAGATCGAGGAAGCCCAGAGGAAGAAGAATCTTCTGATCGCGCGCTCGCGACGGGCCGAGGCCCAGAAACGGATAAACGAGACGATCGGCGGCATGGCGGATACATCCGCCTTCGAGGCGTTCGAGCAGATGAGCCGACGGATGGATCAGCTCGAGGCAGAGAACGAAGCGATGCTCGAGATCGAAGATGTCAATAAGAGCGATACCCTTGAGCAGCAGTTCGCGCAGCTGGAGACGGGTGGCGACACGGACCGTCTTCTCGAGGATCTCAAGAAGAGGATCGCGATCGAAGACAGGACCCAGGGTAGTTCCGCCGGAAACACCGCCGGAAGCACCGCCGGAAGCACCGCCGGAAACACCGGTGAGTCGTCCACGGCCCATCCGGAGGCGGGCGGCACCGGGGATGATGTTGACGAAGAGCTCGAAGCACTCAAACGGAAACTCAAAGACGAATCCTGACCTGCTCTGGCTGAAATCGGGTGATCCCTATCTGCACGAGCGGCTTCGGCTTGCACTCGACGGTGCCGAATGGGAGATAGAGATACTCCCGGACGACGCGCGCCCGCTTCTCGAGAACGAAGGTGGCGTCACGGCTTCCGTTCTCCTCGTACCGGCGTCGGCGCTCGGCGATGATCCCGCCTTCCTCATGTCCGACCTGTGTCGCTCGCTCCCGGTGCTCATAGCCGGATCTCCCACCTGGCTGGACGCCTTTGACGGGATACCGTTCGACGATTTTCTGTGCGAACCGTGGTCCGCCGCTGAGCTTCGGTACCGACTGCGACGGATGGCCGGTGAGAGTCGTCTTGCGTTTTCCGGCGGTACCATCACTTGGGGACCCCACTGGATCACCGGGACCGGACATCGGAAGCCGCCGCACACCGCACCGCTCACGCCTGTCCAGTACGCGATTCTGCAGATTCTTGCGCGCTCGGGACCGGAACCCGTGGCCAGGGAGGCGCTCGCCGCCGTGACCGGAATCGCCTCCGGCGCGAGCCGTGCCCTTGATATGCAGCTCTCGCGGTTGCGGAAGACGTTGAACGCGGTCACTGCAGGATGGGACTCGCCGCCGGTGATACGCTCGCATCGGCGGCGTGGATACCGCCTCGAGCCGTCCTAGTTGGCACGTCAATGCTCATCGCGCTCAAGGTTGTGGATAAACCGTGCAAAACTCGGCCTTTTTCACCGAATAGCTACACAGGTTTTAAGATAGGATGAGGCGATTGAGCCCTTCGGTACGCGCGAATCCGCTTGACTTTCGCCTAACTCATTTCAGTGAAAGAGTATAGGCCATCTTGCCGACCTAGTGGACGTATTTGAGGTGCTTCGAGCGTCGCATCGCGCCGTTTCGTCGGTCGACGGGCCGACTCAGAACCTGTTGATAGGCTGTGGATAACCGCACCTATTCGTCTTCGCAGCGAACCGCAGTGCCGTAGACGAGGATCTCCGCGGCGCTCTGCATGACCGAGCTGGTCGTGAAGCGAACCGCGATGATTGCGTCCGCTCCAAGCGACTCCGCGTCCTCAATCATCCGGTCAATCGCCTGCTCGCGGCTCTCGGCCATCATCTTCGTGTAGTCCGTTATTTCGCCGCCGACGAGGTTCTTGAACGCGGCAACCACGTCCTTGCCCAGGTGCCTCGCGCGAATAGTGTTCCCTCGCACCAGGCCGAGGACAGCCGAAACCCGTTTGCCCGCGATCGACTCGCTCGTCGCTACTATCATCGTGTAATCTCCCGGTACCGATCCGTCTTTCTTTCCCGCACTCTATCCGCGATCGCGTTGGCGAGCAATGCAACGATCCCCGCCGCGCCGAGTGCGACGAGCATGGCGACAGGTCGTGGGACGTCGGGGTCGCTGAAGAAGGTGAAGAGGGCATACCCCAGGAGGGCGACATAGGAGCCGATCAGGAGCGTTGTTCCGATGCCCTGAGACAGACGCCGCGAGATCCGCCGCTGGGCCTTGGTCAACCAGTCGCTCGAGACCGGCGGTACGGGCCCCGCAGCGAGGCGTCGTCGGAGACGGAGGAGTTCAGCGTACTCCTCGCGGTACTCGTACGAGCCCTGGATTTCCTCCAGTACCCGCTCGATCTCTGATTCAGGAAGCTCGTTGTCCACGAGCAGCTGGATCTTCATTCTGATGTCCTCGACCGGGACGTCTTCCGCGCTCTCATCGTACGGGTTCACCGCATTCCTCCTCTTCCAGAATCGACCGCAACTGTCTCCTCGCATGGTAGAGGCGCGACATGACCGTACCGATCGGTATTCCGAGAATCTCCGCGATTTCCCGGTACGAACACTCGTCGAAGTGGTTCAGTTCGATCACGGTCCGGTGCTGCGCATTCAGCTGTGCTACCGCACGCCGCACCCGCGTCCGCTCGGCGTCCGCGACCGCGGCATCCTCGGGTCCCCGGTTCCTGTCGACGAGCGAGTCGGTCTCCAGCGTACCCTCCCGGTTGCGCACCCGTTGGATCCTGTTCAGCGCGAGGTTCCGCGTGATCTGGTAAAGCCACGGGAACACCGGGCGCGACGGATCGAAACCGCGGATACCGCGGTATGCGCGGACGAAGGCGTCCTGCGCGATGTCCGCCGCGTCCTCGCGGTTGCGTACAATCCCGTAGGCAACCCGGTAGATTCGCGGCAGGTATGCCTCGACGAGCAGTCCGAACGCGATTCGATCGCCTCCTCTTGCGCGGTCGATCAAAGCCCCTTCGGTCTCTTCTCTAATACCCGACACCGGCCATCCTATTCACCCGATCCGGCGATTATTGCATTCAACCGGGGCTCGTGCTACGATCTGCCCGGTGAAAACCACGGTCCGCCTACTCGTGCGATTCCTCATCTGGTTTGTCACGATCGTTATCGTTGCGGGTGCACTCATCACCGCACGCGGGTATGTTACCGGTTTCGACCCCGTTCGGACAGCCGATCTGGGGGCACTCATGCCGCTCTTACTCCCCGGTCTCGCGCGTGCCTGGGTGCCGGCGGCACTCCTGTCGGGCTTGTTGAGCCTGTTTGCCGCCGCGCGTCTCGATCGAGTCTCCGGACCCACGATTCCCGTGCTCTTCGCACTCTGGACCTTGACGCTGATCGCAGGCGGTTTCGTGCTCAGCTTCGTTCCGCCTGAGATCGCCGGCTCTCCTGTGCTCCCGACGGGGCGCATCGCGCGGGTCGACGCCTATCGCCTCTACCCGTTGGGGAGGATCGGCATCGATGCGGTTCCGCTCGTGCTCCACGACGAGCGTGAGCAGCCTGCATTCCAGGTTCGGGTCGGGCGCCATGCTGACCGGGCCGGTGGAGAACTCGAGATTCCCGGCGATCCCCGCTCCCCCATCGATCTGGAACGACTTGCCAACTCCTATCCGTCGATGGTGCAGCCTCCGGCACAGACCGCGGGGCTCCGGGCCGACGTTGCTGAAGTCGCCCATCTCCTGGCGCTCGATGAGCCCGATGCCTTGCCCACGATACTCAATCTCGTCGCCCTTGCCTTTTTTGTACTGGGCTGCTGGACCGTTGTTCGTCTGACTCGCTGGCCGCTGTTCAACGCCGCGCTGGCCCTCGCGTGCATCCGGTTCGCGCTCTGGATCGTGCCCGCATCACGCACCGGTTCGCTACGTCCGTTCCTCGTGGCTGCTTTCGACTCCACCGTCCTGCCCGTCGCATCGGCGATCATCCTCGCCGCGGCAGGTCTTGGTCTGCTTGCGCTCCTGGTCTTCTTGCCGCCCTTTGCGGAGTGGAGGCGAGAGATCCACCATGACTGATTCCTGGAAGAAGCTCCTGCCTGTCTCCGTGCTCTGTCACGCAGCGGCGTTCGGATTTCTCCTTCTGGTATCGATCTTCTCCTTTTCAACGAGAACGGTACTCGCTGAGCTGCAGTGGCACTGGGTCGTCGCGAGAACGTGGGCGGAGTTCTACCGGCTTGCCCCTGCGGTACAGGGATGGGCGGTCCTTCTCGTGTTCGCCTGGATCATCCCCATGTCGTCTGCATCGGTGTCCGGTTCGAGCCTCGAGCAGTTCGGGCGCTCGATCATGGTACTGCTCGTCATCACGCTGGTGTTCTCCGTCGGGTATCTCGTCGGCTATCCGAGGGTCGTCGCACGCGTCGAGTCGCTCGAGCTCACCACGACCATCGCCTCGCGTTTGCGCGACTCCGCCGAGGCTGCACGTATGGAGCGAGACTACCGGCGAGCGGAGGAGCTGCTCAACCAGTACCTCGCGCTCGTCGTCGGCAGCGAGGAAGGCGAGGAGATGCTGATCGAGGTCCGGGAACAGGCACGCCTGCAGCCTGCCGGCGAGGCGCAGGAAGAGGCGCCGCAGGAGTTGCGAATCCCTGAGCGAGCGACCGCCGCCGAGCTGGTCGATCGCGCGGTCGCCGCTATGGGTCGATCCGATCACTCCACGGCGCACTACATGGCGAGTCTGGCGCAGGCGCTCGAGCCCGACAACGACGAAGCGGCACGCCTCGGTGCACAGTCGCTCGAACTGCTCGCATCGCTCGCGCCTGACGAGCGGGAAAGCGACGCAGGGAGGCTCTTCTGGCGCAAGCAGCGAGCCAGGGAAGCCTTCACCCGCCAGGACTACGTCGACGCCTACTACCAGTTTGCGGCGCTCGCGGAGGAGCATCCCCGGGATCCCGACGTAGTGCGCTACCTTCGCGCGGCCGAAGAACACGTCTCGTCGCTCACGGTGTTCCGCGACGAGGTGGAGGACGCACTTCGGCTGCCTGGCACCCCGGGACTTGTCTTCGTCAACAGGGTCGACGAGCAGTCCGTCGAGCTCGTCGCCATCGACAAGATCGTCGTGGTCGGCACCGGGCTCTACGCGCGGCAGATCGAATGGATCGAAGTCGACCGCGACGGAAGGGCGCTTCGGCACGCCTGGAGCCCCTACGGAAAGCACGCCGCAGGGCATTTCATCCTGAATGTCATCGATCGCGGCGCGAATCCGCGCGTGACCCGACCGATCGTCGTGACCGGTGAACCCGGTGCGATCACCGACGGACTCCTCGACGTCCGGCCCGCCGCCGACGAACTCGTCCTGCTCGCGGATGTGTCGCGGCGCCCCGATTCCGCGAACATCGCGGCGCTTTCGCGCACGATCACCGCAGCCGGAGAGTACGGCATGGTATCCGAGCCGATCGAGCTCGAGTTCCTGATACGTGTCGTTGTGCCGTTTTCTTTTCTTGTGCTCTCTCTTGCGCTCATGGGGTTCGGCTGGCGGTACCGCAGCCGCTACCTCCACCTGCCGCCGCCGCCGACGCTCGTTCTCGTCGCGCTCATCCCGTTCCTTCTCGTTCCTGTCGCCCTTGGCCTCGTCTACGTCCAGCGCATCGTGCTCGCGGCGTTCCTCCTGGCCGTCGGCTTTGGCGGCGCTCTTGTGCTCATGATCGTCCTGCAGGCCGTTCTGCTTTTCGCATCGCTCACGTATCTGGCCCTGGGGGCGCGTGAATGAGGAGCTACTGGGGCACGATCGCCGGGGTAGCCGTTGGAGCCCTTGGCGGCGTGCTCGGTGCCCTTTTCGGGCTGCTGCTCGGTGTCCTGTGCGATCTCGTACTCGTCGAACGCCGCGTCACCGAGGCGGCTCTCCGTTTCCTGGAAGGTCGGCCGGTGCCACCCTGGCTTCCCCGTTTCGTCGTGCTCTCAGGCGCGCTCTACGGTCATGTGAGCGGTCGACACGAGCAGCCGGCACCTCAGCCGCTCGGGGTGCTCGTTGAGCGGTGCCGGCCGTACTTCCCCGACCGTCGGTCGCGTCGACAGGTTGAGAGGATGATCGTCGCGGCGGCGACGCGCGAGTGGGTAGGTCCCGAGCCGTTTTCCGCGCTGGTACGGACGCATACTACACTGGACGAGCGGGAGCGGCTGTTCGCAGCCGTGTGGGAAGCGGTGATCCACGACGGGGCAGCGTCCCTACCGCGTGAACGGATCGGCGAGCTCGCGCGCCGGGTGGAGGTCTGCGGACCGTTCATCGGGCAGGCATTCATTGTCGAGCGGCTGCTCGATCCGCAGGCGTGTCGCGTGCTGGGTGTGCCGCGCGATGCCGGCCCGGAGCTGGTGAAATCGGCGTACCGACGACTAGCCGCCCAGTTCCATCCGGACACGGCCGGTTCCCTGAGCGATGACCAGCGCGAGGCGACCGAGGAGGCGTTCAAGCAGGTCCAGGCGGCGTACGAGAAGATCCGCGGCTACTCCTGAGTGCCGGAGATCTGCGCGCCGAGGTTTCGCAGGCGGCCTACGAGATCCTCGTACCCGCGCTCGATCTGGTACACGTTATGGATGACGCTCGTGCCCTCTGCGCAGATCGCCGCGATCACCATGGCCATGCCCGCACGCACGTCTGGAGACGTCATCTCGCTGCCGGAAAGCCGGGAGGGACCACTGACTACTGCCCGGTGCGGGTCACACAGCACGATACGGGCTCCCATTCCT
>SLST01000614.1 GCA_007130265.1 Spirochaetales bacterium | reverse complement strand
GACCGCCTACGGCGACGCGTTCAGCGACGAGGTAAAGGACCAGACCGTAGCGCTTCTCCGGGAATCCGGCGGGGTTGATCTCGTGGTGTACAGCCTTGCCGCACCGGTTCGGACGGATCCGAGGTCCGGCGAGACCTACCGTTCGGCTCTGAAGCCGGTTGGTGAGCCGTTCACCGCCCGAACGATCGATACCATGACGGGCGAGTTCAGGACCGTGTCCGCCGAACCGGCGTCGGATGAGGAGATCCGCGCGACCGTCAAGGTGATGGGAGGCGAGGACTGGGAGATGTGGATTGATCGGTTGCTCGAAGAGGAGCTTCTCCTTCCCGGATCAATGACCGTCGCGTACAGCTACATTGGACCTGATCTCGTGAAGCGTGTCTATCGAGAGGGGTCCATCGGCAAGGCGAAGGAGCACCTCGAGGCGACGGCCAGGCAGCTGACCCGCCGCCTCGAATCGGTCGACGGCGCGGCGTACGTATCGGTCAACAAGGCAGTCGTGACGAGGGCGAGCTCGGTAATACCGGTCGTTCCGCTCTACGGCGTGATTCTCTTCCGGGTGATGAAGGAGAAGGGACTGCACGAGGGACCGATCGAGCAGGTCTACCGGTTGTTCGCCGAGCGCCTCTACACCGGAGGTTCGGTGCCGGTAGATGAGGAGGGGCGAATCCGGATCGACGACTGGGAGATGCGCGACGACGTGCAGCGGCGCGTCAATGAGCTCTTTGAGACGGTTGACGACTCGAACCTCCGCGAGCTCACCGACATCGACGAGTACCACCGCGAGTTTCTTCGCATCCACGGCTTCGGTGTCGAGGGAGTCGATTACGACGCCGACGTGACGCCGTAGGGCGCGCACATGACAACCAGACCGCGGTTGCGGTACAATGCCCAAAAGTCCATTGGAGGTTCAACCCGTGAGTTTTTTCACCAATATTCCCGAAATCCCCTACGAAGGTCCTGACTCCGCAAATCCGCTCGCGTTCAAGCACTACCGTGCCGATGAACGCGTCGGGTCGATGACGATGCAGGATCATCTGCGATTCTCGATCGCGTACTGGCACACGATGAACGGTCGGATGTCCGATCCTTTCGGCGTCGGCACGGCGATACGGCCGTGGGACTCGATCACCGATCCCATGGATCAGGCCAAAGCGCGGATGGAGGCGCTGTTCGAGATCCTCCAGAAGCTCGGTGTCCGGTACTTCTGCTTCCACGATCGCGATATCGCTCCCGAAGGTGACACCCTCGCCCAGACGAACAAGAACCTCGATGAGATCGTCGAGTTCACGAAGGGTCTGATGAGCGGCACATCCATCAAACTGCTCTGGGGAACCGCGTGCCTGTTCGCGCATCCACGTTTCGTCCACGGTGCGGCCACGAGCTGTAACGCCGACGTCTTTGCCTACGCCGCGGCCCAGGTGAAGAAGGCGATCGAGGTGACGCACTATCTCGGCGGGACGAACTACGTCTTCTGGGGCGGGCGCGAAGGCTATGAGACGCTCCTGAACACGGATATGGGGCTCGAGCTCGACAACCTGGGTCGCTTTCTCACGATGGCCGTCGATCATGCTCGGGAGATTGGGTTCAACGGGCAGTTCCTGATCGAGCCCAAGCCGATGGAGCCGACGAAGCACCAGTATGACAGCGACGTTGCCGCCTGCCATGCGTTTCTGCAGAAGTATCGCCTGACCGACTATTTCAAGATGAACATCGAGCAGAACCACGCGGTCCTCGCCGGTCACACCTTCTCGCATGAGCTGCGCTACGCCCGCGTGAACGGCATGCTCGGGAGCATGGATGTTAACCAGGGCGATTACCTGCTCGGCTGGGATACCGACCAGATGCCCACCGATATTCACGAGGCGACGCTCGCGATGTACGAGGTTCTCAACAACGGCGGAATAGCTCCCGGAGGGATGAACTTCGATGCCCACCTTCGACGCGGATCCTTCGAGCCGTCGGACATCTTCATGGGACACATCGCGGGGATGGACGCGTACGCGCGAGGGTTGAAGTCGGCCTGGGCGATCAAGGAGAGCGGTGAGCTCGAATCGTTCATCAACGAGCGCTATTCGAGTTACCGCGGCGGGATCGGGAAGCAGATAGTCGACGGGGCGGTTGGTTTTAGAGAACTCGAGAAGTACGCGCTCGAGCAACAGATTGCCAACACTTCCGGACGCCAGGAGATGCTAGAAGGTATTGTAAACCGGTATCTTTAGCATCGCATGAACATGGAAGCCTTTATCCTCGGGACGGGCGGCACGATGCCCTTGCCTTCGCGGCATCTGACGTCCGTGCTGCTCCGTCGCGAGGGCGAACTCTTTCTCTTCGACTGCGGTGAGGGAACGCAGATCAGTCTGCGCCGGCTGAACCTCAAGTGGAAGAAGATCAACGCCATATTCATCTCTCACACGCACGCCGACCATGTAACCGGTCTGCCGGGAATGCTCATGCTCTCGAGTCAGGTCGAGCGCGACGAGCCGCTGTACATCATCGGCCCTCCCAAGATCCGCGACTTCGTGGAGGCGAGCCGCGAAGTGCTGGAGATGTACATCAACTACGAGATAGTCGTGCAGGAGATCGAGAACCCCGGCTCCAAACAGGTGGTGTACCAGGGCGACGGATTTTGTGTGCGAACAATACCGCTGCGTCACTCGCGCACCTGCGTCGGCTACGCTCTTGAAGAGGATCCGCGTCCCGGACTCTTCCATCCGCAGCGTGCAGCCGAGCTGGACGTGCCGCGGGGGCCGCTGTGGGGTAAGCTGCAGCACGGTTCGACTGTGGAACTCGAAGACGGCCGGGTCGTTGAACCTGCCGACGTCATGGGAGCACCGCGTCGCGGGCGGAAGTTCAGCTACGTTACCGATACTCTCCCGCTCCCGACAATCGCGAAAGAAGTGGCGAACTCCGACCTGCTGATCAGTGAGGGCATGTTTGAGGACGCGCTTCGGGAGACTGCGCACGGCAAGCGACACATGACCGCGCGTGAGGCCGCGCAGATCGCCGTCGAGGCGGGAGGCATCAAGAGGATGGGACTCATCCACTTCAGCCCGCGGTACACCGACCGGGAGCTCTCGAAGCTGCTCGATGAGGCGCGTGAGGTTTTTCCGTACACGTTCCTCAGCCGCGATCGCCAGACCATTGCAATCCCCTACGAGGAGGATGCGTGATCGAAGCGCTCGAGCTGACGCGGCGTTACGGTTCCGTGCTCGCCGTTGACCGGGTTTCCTTTGACGTGCGCCCTCGACAGATCGTCGGCCTGCTCGGTCCGAACGGTGCCGGCAAGACGACCATTCTCAAGATGCTTACCGGCTATCACTATCCGCAAGCCGGGAGCGCACGGATAGGCGAGTTCGACATCGTGGCCGAGCCGGTCGAAGCGAAGCGGAGACTCGGATATCTGCCTGAGAACGCGCCGGCGTACGGGGCGCTCACGGCGGATGAGTATCTCGGGTTTGTCTGCACGGCGAGGGGGCTTTCGCGACCCGCGCGGCGCCGCGCGATGGAGCGGGTCGCGGGCCTCTGCGGTATCAGCTCGGTGTGGCGCCGACCGATCTCCGAGCTCTCGAAAGGGTTTCGGCAGCGCGTCGGGTTGGCGCAGGCGCTCGTCCATGATCCTGAGGTCGTGATACTCGACGAGCCGACGAGCGGTCTCGACCCGAATCAGATTCGGGAGGTGCGCCGGATCGTCGACGGGCTCGGACAGCAGAAGACGGTATTGCTGTCGACCCACATCCTGTCCGAAGCGGAGGCGGTCTGTGATCGCGTGCTGATACTCGATGACGGTCGAATCGTGGCATCTGGAACCTCCGCGCAGATTGCTTCGCAGCTGCAGAGCGGAACCGTCGTGGCCGTATCGTTCAACCGACCGCTTCAACCCGACGAGCGTCGATCACTGGCACGGGTGGGCGAAACGATCGGAGAGCAGCCCGACGGCGATGTCATAACGGTTCGCCTCGTGCTCGGCGACGACCGTGACGCCGGGGACGTGTTCGACTGGGCGGTCGAACACGGTGTGCGGCTGAAGGCAGTTGTTCCCGAGCGCGAGTCGCTCGAGGAGCTCTTTGCCCGGCTGACTGTTGGAGGTGACCCGTGAGAGGGTGTCTCGCCGTCGCGCGGAAGGAGCTTCTGGGGTACTTCAGCTCGCCGGTTGCCTATCTCGTGATCGTTTCCTTCCTGGTCTTCACGTCCGTGTGGTTCTTCGTCATCCATGACTTTTTCGCAGCAGACATGGCGTCGCTTCGCAGTTACTACGGGATCATGCCGCTCGTCTTCGTCGTGCTGATCCCGGCGATCACCATGCGCATGTGGGCCGAGGAGCGCGCGGCTGGGACCGACGAGATCCTGCTCACGCTTCCTGTCGGCGAGATGTCGCTCGTGTTCGGGAAGTACCTTTCTGCGCTCGCGCTCGTACTCGTAGCCATCTCGCTGACGTCCTTTGTCCCCCTCTCGGTTCGACAGCTCGGAGAATTCGAGCGGGGAGAGATCCAAGGCCAGTACATCGGCCTCATTCTGCTCGCCTGCGCGGGAATCGCGGTGGGCGGCCTGCTCTCTTCGCTTTTCCGCAGTCAGATCTCGGCATTCGTCGCAACGGCGCTTATCCTGCTCTTCTTCACGCTCGCGGCGGAGCTCAATGCCGCACTGGACCTTCCGCCGGGGCCGGCGGCCGTCCTGCGTTACCTTTCCTTCGACCACCGGTTCCGGAACCTCAACCGCGGAGTCCTGGATACGCGCGATCTCGTCTATTTCGCCGGGATCACCGCCGCGGCGCTGTACCTGACCGCCGGTTCGCTTGTCGCGAGGAAGGCGCGATGAGCAGGGCCCGCAACCGTCTTGTCGTGCGCATACTCGTGTTCGCTGCGATCGTACTGGCGATGGCGAACAGCCTTGTCTACTACACGCGAGTCGACCTCACCGAACGGCGCATTCACACGATCTCCTCCGTCAGCCGAGAGCTCCTGCAGGGTCTCGAGTACGGTGTGACGATAACCTACTACCGCTCGTCGAGGCTTGCCGACAGGTTTCCCGAGCCGCATGAGATCTCCGACGTGCTCGATGAGTACGCGACGGTGGCCGGCGCGGTTGACACTCGCGTCGTTGATCCCTCCCGTCTCGAGCGGCCGGAGACGGTCGAAGCGCTCGGAGTCGTGCCGCAGCAGCTGACGGTGACCGAGGACGGCGAGCGGCGCACGGCGGTGGTCTACAGCGGAATCGTCATCGAGTACCTCGACCGCCGCGCTGTGCTGCCCTTTGTGTTCTCGGCCACGACCCTCGAGTACGATCTGACCACCACGATCGACGACCTGGTTCGCGACGATCGGCGGAAGCTCGGCTTCCTCCTCGGCGATCGGACCCGCACTATCGAGCAATCCTACCAGCTCGTCGGATCTGAACTGGCCCGGATGTACGAGATGCACCTCGTGCGTCCGGCCGAGTCGATCCCGATCGACCTCGATCTCGTGCTGGTGACCGACGCGCACCGCCTGTGGCCCGATGAGATCGAGTTGCTCGCTACCTACATCGATGAGGGAGGCTCGGTCCTCCTTACGCTGAACGCGGTTGACGTCGAGCTTGCGAACGGTATGCGACCGCGTGCTGTTGGACGGTCGCCGGCCCATGGTCTGGCCGAGAGGTATGGTATAACCGTTGGGCAGGCGCTTCTGCTCGACGAGAGCCACAACGAGATCACCGTTGAGGAGGTTTCGGCCGGCCTGCGGGTTTCGCGCGCGTACCCGTACCCTCACTGGCCTGTTCTGCTCACCAGATACACGAGCGACGAGCACCCGGTTACGGCGCGGTTTCCCGGGCTCGATCTCTACTGGCCAGGTTGGGTCACCGTCGACCCGGATCTGCCGGGCGTTCAGATCATTGCCGCCTCGACGCCGCACGCGTGGCTCATGGACGAGCCGTTCGAGATCAACCCACAGCAGAGCGACCGGTTCGTTCGGGATGCCGAGGAGACCCGGGGGCAGTACGGGCTCGTCGCTGTGGCCAGGCGACCGACCGGGGCGGAGGGAAGGGTCGCGGTAGTGGCGGACGCCGACTTTCTCAGGGACGATCTCCTTCAGGCGACCGGCAGTGCGTGGAACATCGAGTTCGCAGCAAGCCTCGCGCAGTGGCTGAGCCACGATGAGCGACTGCTGGAGATCCGTACACGGGCGACACGTGTCCTCACCCTGAGCGCCGTTGCGGACCCCCAGCAGGAAGCGACCCTCCGGTTTCTAGCACAGGCCGTGAATATCGTCCTGGTCCCTTCTGCGGTGCTCGCGTACGGCCTGCTCAGGCTGCGTCGCAGACACCGCCGATCGAGAGTCGGCGAGGGGCCGACATGAGCAGGCGCGTGGTATATGCCGCGCTTATCGCGGTCAACCTGATCCTCCTGGTGAACCTGGTTGTTGGTATTCTCGTTTCGCGGCGGGCCGAGTCGCCGCCGCGTCCACTGCTTCGGAGCGACGCGGCAGAGGTAGTGAGGATTCGCCTCGCCGGCGGCCCGGACGACGTCGATCTCGTTCGGACGGACACCTGGGATCTTCTTCTTGAAGGAGAGAGACTCCCTGCGAGGTTCGACCGCGTCGAGCTGCTTCTGGAGGGGCTCGAGCGGTCGCGGATCGTGCGCCGCGTCACCGAAGACCGGGAGCTGCACGACCGGTTCGGTGTAGGACCCGCGACCGGACGCAGGGTCACCGTGGAAACCGGAGCGCAGGCGATGACCTACGTCGTGGGTCACGTCGAGCAGACAGGGCGGGTGTATGCTCGTGAGGCCGGTTCGGATCGCGTGTGGGCCGTCCAGTCAAACGTCGACTTCTACCTCCGGCAGTCGAGCACGTTCTGGGCATACCTGAGACTCTTTCCCGAGGATGCACGGCCGGCGGACATCGTCCGCGCACAGCTCTCCGGTGATCTCGTCCAGAGCTTCGAGGTCGTGCGCGACGCGAGGAATGCCTGGCTGCTGCGGATGGACGGCGCCGAGTATGCCCTGAGCGGGCCGGCGGTCGAGCGGTTCGCCTCCCAGGTTGTCGACCTCGTCGGGAACGGGTACTACGTCGGCGATTTCAACCTGCTCTATCCGGTCGCCGAGCTCCGTTTCTCGCTCGTCGACGGACGTACTTTCTCGGCTGAGTTTCGAGGGGGCGACGACATCCTCGTGGCGCGGGCGTCCGGTCCTCGGCTTCCGGGCGACCCATACGGCGGACTGCTCTACACGATCAGCGATCCGAGCCTCGAGGGAATCCGACGCCTCGCCGATGGGCTCCCGTCCGGTTAGCCGGGGTAGGTGTTCTGCGAGATGTACTGACGGTACTTCCTGGGGTCGGGCTGGAAACCGACGATGCGCCCGGGCTCCTTCTCAGCGTGCCGCAGGCTGCGATCCGCTTCCGTCAGGATGCGGTGAGCCTCCACCAGACGTCCGTTGCGTGCGCTCATGCCTATGACACTCAGGGGGTGTTGAGCGCGGAACGCTTGGGCGTGGCGAAGCGCCTGCGGCAACTCGGTATTCGGAAGAATCACGCAGAAGGTCGAGTCGTCGTACTCAAAACAGAGATCCTCGAACTGAAACGTTGCGAGCACCTGCTTCGCCCGGGTCACATAGACTTCGCCTCCGGAGACCTCATCGAAACGCACGAGCAGGCACGCGAGATCCTGGTCGTTGTAGGCCGAGCGCTCGAGCTCGAGGCCGAGCCGGCGGTCGAGATGCTCGCGGTGCGAGAGACCGGTCACCGCGTTGAAAAGCGTTCCAGGCTCTCCCGGGTCGGTCGCGAGCTCTTCGATCGCTACTTCCTCGAAATCGTCTTCGACCGCGCCGGCCGGCGCGGCTTGCGG
>SLST01000501.1 GCA_007130265.1 Spirochaetales bacterium | reverse complement strand
GAACGTCACGATTTCTTCCACGTCGATGAGACTCATGAGGTGCTCGTCATCCTCGGATTCGGCGGCAAGGGCGCGCTCGATGAACCCCTCGGTTCTGAGTCTGCCTAACCGCTTGCTCGGCGCTCGACCGTGGATCCGGTCGCGCAGAAGCTGTGCGGTGTCCGGAGACTTCGACTCGAGCGATTCGCACAGAAGCGCAATCTCGGCCTCGATCCGGTTTCGTTCCATCGAGATACGGCTCCGCAAGCCGTTGCGGCGGAACACTTCGATCCGCCCGACCACGGCTGCCATATCGCTCGAGCACCCAAGGTCCTGCACTGCCGCGACGACCGCGAGCTCACTCGAGTCCGGGTTCGCCAGGAGGTGTTTGGCTGCGAGCAGTCTGGCGTCTTCCTCGGTGCAGGCCTCCAGAGCGACATCGCGGGCATGCAGGAGCAGGCGCGGGAGCCGGTCGAGGCAATCGCGGAGTGTTCGCGTGTCGCGTTCGGCTCGTCGCCCTTTCGTCGCCTGGTAGATCAGGCGAATGAAGATCGCGGCGAGCCCGGCGATGACGGTGTAGGCGCCGAAGTAGACGAACAGATCTCCGGGCGCGGTACGCCCGTAGCCGAGCAGATATCCGCCCTGGATCGCGAGATAGGTCACCGGGCCGGCGGTCCATGCGAGCTGCAGTACGTTCTGCCCCCAGCTCTCCCGGCGCAGAGCCCGCTGAAGATCCCGCATGAGATCTCGCGTGCGATCGTGGGTATGGCGGTCGCTCCGTCGGCCGTTCATCGTCAGATCTCCAGGAGGTGGTGCCCGTGGTAGTGCGCGTCGCGGATCGCGCGGACGTCCTCGCTTCGAAGGTAGTCGTCAAGCTGCATCGTGCGGTCTATCGTGCCCGTTGGGGTGAACTCGATAATCCGGTTGGCCACCGTCTGCACGAACTCATGGTCGTGGCTGACGAACAGGACGACACCGCGGAAATCGATCAACGCGTCGTTGAGCGCCGTGATCGCTTCGAGATCGAGGTGGTTCGTCGGCTCGTCCATGATGAGCACGTTCGGGGAGGCGAGCATGAGCTTGCTGAGCATGCAGCGAACCCTCTCGCCTCCGGAAAGCACGCTCACCGGTTTCAGCGACTCGTCGCCGCTGAACAGCATGCGCCCGAGAAACCCACGAACGTACGCCTCGTCCTCGACCTGCGTGAACTGGCGGAGCCATTCGATTATGCTCGTCTGCGACTCAAAGAATGATGCGTTGTCCTTGGGAAAATACCCGGGTGAGATCGTCGTGCCCCATTCGACCTTACCGGAGTCAGGATTTGTGTTGCCGGCGAGAATCTCGAACAGCGTGGTTTTCGCCTGATGGTACGGCCCAACGAAGGCAATCTTGTCGCCCGGGTGCACCGTGAAACTGATGTCCCGCAGCACCGGTTCTTCTTCCACGGCCTTCGAGAGGCCGTCGATCTCGAGAACGATCTTCCCGACTTCGCGTTCGGGCGTGAACGCGACATAGGGCGACTTCCGGCTTGACGGCTTGATGTCGTCCACGGAGAGCTTCTCAACAAGTTTCTGCCGGCTCGTGGCCTGCCGCGAGCGAGCCGCGTTCGACGAGAACCGCTGGATGAAGGCCTTCAGCTCGGCTACTTTGTCCTCCCTTCGCTTTTTCTCGTCTCGCTGCTGTCTCCGGACGAGTTGGGACGAGTGGTACCAGAAGTCGTAGTTACCCACGTAGAGCTGTACTTTGCCGAAGTCTATGTCCGCAATGTGGGTGGAGACCCGGTTGAGGAAGTGGCGATCGTGGGACACGACGACGACGGTGTTCCGGAAGTTGAGCAGGAACTCTTCGAGCCAGTTCACCGATTCCAGGTCCAGGTTGTTCGTCGGCTCGTCAAGGAGCAGTATGTCAGGATTACCGAACAGCGCCTGGGCGAGCAGCACCCGAACTCTCTGCCCGCCGTCGAGCTCGCTCATCGAACGAGTGAGCACCTCGTCCGACAGGCCGAGGCCCGAGACGAGACGGCCGGCCTCGCTCTCGGCCTCCCATCCTCCCATCTCGGCGAACTCGGCCTCCAGTTCCGCCGCTCGCATCCCGTCGGCTTCGGTGAAGTCGCTCTTGCTGTAGATCTCGTCCTTTTCGACGAGCGTGCGGTAGAGCTGCTCGTGCCCGAGTATGATCGTATGAAGCGCCGTGAGGTGTTCGAACTGGTACTGATCCTGCCTGAGCACCGCAACCCGTTCCCCGGGGGATACGATGACTTCACCGGCGTCCGGCTCGATCTCTGCGGCGAGGATCTTCACGAAGGTCGACTTGCCCGCGCCGTTCGCGCCGATAATACCGTAGCAGTTACCCGGGGTGAACTTGATTGAGACGTCCTTGAACAGGACGCGCTCTCCGTACTGGAGCGTGATATTTGAAGCGGTGATCATATGGTTCCTCGGTGGTGGTTCGACGTCGACGTGCTCGCGAGCATTTCGCCGGTCCGGCTAAGATACCGACAAATCCGCTAAAAGGCATCACCGCAGCTCGCAGCGCTACTCGCGCGGATATCGGTGTTCGTTGCCGTCGAGATCGCGCAGGACGTACCACTGCGACTCCCGCCGCACGACGGTCGCCTCGGTCAACGGCACCTTGCCGGCGCCGTCGGGAAGATCGACGGCGTAGGTCGGCACGGCGATGCCGGTGAGGCGCCGCCGCAACTCGGCCATGAGCGCGAGACCTTCGTCGATCGTTGTGCGAAAGTGTGACGTGCCGCTTGCGAGGTCGCCCTGAAAGAGGTAGTAGGGCTTGACGCGGCACTGCACGAGTCCCCTCATGAGTGCCTCGAGCGTATCGGCGTTGTCGTTCACGCCGCGCAGCAGAACCGCCTGGTTGAGCACCGGCATGCCGTTGTCGACCAGAAGACCCACCGCGCGGCGAAACTCCGGGGTGATCTCGCGATGGTGATTCGCATGGATCACTACCCAGAGCGGCGCGTAGGAGCCGAGCATCGCCGCGGTCTCGGTCGTGACTCGCGCCGGCTGCACCACGGGAACTCTCGTTGCAAGCCGCAGGATGAGATCGCGGCGCGCTTCCCGCAGCGCCTTCAGGAGGCGTCCGAGGTGCTCATCCGGGAGCATGAGCGGGTCGCCTCCGGAGATGAGCGCCTCGCCGCACTCCGGGTGCCCGGCGACGTAGGCGGCCGCTTCCTCGATCTCGGCTGTCGTAATGCGACCGGTGCTGTGCGCGGTGAAGTGCCGGCGGAAACAGTGGCGGCAGTAGGTCGCGCAGCGATCGTTCGCAAGGATGAGCACCCGGTCGCGGTAGTGGTGGATCACTCGCGCACCCACGCGATACCGTTCGTCACCTATGGGGTCGCGCGTCTCGTAGGGGAGAGAGAGGCACTCTGCATCGCGCGCGACGAACTGCGCGGCGATCGGATCGGTGTACGGATCGCGGGTGCGGGCGAGTGATGCGTAGTACGCACTGACGCCGGAGGGGAGGGCGGTTTCCCGCCCCTCGTCGCTGTCGGTCATGGGATCAGGATGATCTTGCCGTGCGACGGCGCCTCCATGACGGCGGTATGCGCTTCGGCAGCCTTTTCGAGTGGTATCGACGCCTGGATGACCGGAGCGATCACGCCGGCGTCGGCGGCGGCGGTGATCGCCGCGTGGATCTCCGCTATCTCGCGCGCGGTCGCGCCGTACAGCATCAGGCCCCGTACATCGGCCTCACGCGCCATGAGCTTGCGGGGAGTGATCTCGATCGTGCCTCGGCTGCCGACGACGACGACCCGGCCGCCGCGCGCGAGCATGCTGAGATCAGACTCGAGGTTCACGTTCGCAAGCATCTCCACGATGAGGTCGACACCCGTTCCCTCGGTCGCCTCGAGGATCGCCTCTGTGTGACCGTCGTCGGCGTGTGAGAAGGAGTGGCGTACGCCGAGCTCCCGGAGCATCGCCTCCCCGGAGTCCGATCCGTACGTCGCAAACGGCGTGAGTCCGCGGTATCGCGCCCACTGGATCGCAGCTACGCCCACTCCGCCGGTTGCCCCGTGGACGAGGACGCGCTCGCCGGCGACCGCCGATCCTCGCTGAAAGAGCGCGCGGTACGCGGTGCCGTAGTTGATCCAGAGGCAGGCCCCCTGCTCGAAGGAGAGCGACGGCGGTAACGGATGCACCTGCGGGGCCGAACACCGGCATCGTTCCGCGTACGTGCCGCTTTCCGACCCGGCAACGTAGACCCGGTCGCCGCGAGCAAATCCGCTCACCGCGTCGCCGACCTGTTCGACGACTCCCGCGCCGTCGGCGCCCGGCGTGAAGGGGCGGGGTCGGTCGTATCCCTGACTCCCGGCTCGCTGGTACGTCTCGACGGGGTTGACCCCAACGGCTTTCAGCCGCACGATCACCTCTCCCGGGCCCGGCTCCGGGTCTGGAGCCTGCTCGTAGGTCAGGACCTCGGGTCCGCCGAACTCGTGTACCACGATTGCGTTCATACAGTCTCCCTCGCTGGGAACATCATCTGTTCCATGTAGTGATCCTGAAAGAGCGACAAGCCGCTGAGCTCGATGTAGCGGCACGAGTCGACGATCTGAGCCGCTTCATCGGTGCATGCGCGGTCGACGAGCATTCGCGCTGCTCCGGCTCCCGCGGCGTTGCCGATCGCGTGCACCCGGTCCTCCGGGACATCTGGAAGCAGCCCGACGCGCAAGGCCGCGCTGGGCCGGACGTAGGAGCCGAACCCGCCGGCGAGATAGATCGCCGAAAGCTCGTCGGCCGTGACCCCCGCCTCGGCGAGCAGGACCTGCACCCCGGCCGCGATCGCGCCCTTCGCGAGCTGCACCTGGCGTATGTCACTCTGGGTCAGCACGAGCGGTTCGTCGCCGTTCTCCGCACGGTGGGCGAGGATCAGCGCCGGCTCGCCGTCTGTCTCGGTGAAGAGCTCGCCGTAGGCGTCGCGAACCTCGACCGACGCCTCCTCAAGATCGAGCCTTCCGGTCTCGTCGAGTACGCCGTCGTCGAGCAGCATCGCGACCGCATCCATCAGGCCTGTTCCGCAGATGCTCGCCGGAGGCGCCCCGGCAATCGTTTCGACGACGAGGCGACCGCCTTCGCGGCGCACATGGTTGATCGCGCCGCTCACACCGCCTGAGCCGTGACGGATCGTGGCGCCTTCGAACGCGGGCCCCGCGGCGGTGGAGCAGGCAATCAGCCCGTCGGCGCCCCCGCATACGATCTCTCCGTTCGTCCCGATGTCGACCAGCAACGATACTCCGTCGGCGCGATGCATGCGGCAGGAGAGCAGATCGGCGATGATGTCTGCTCCCACGTAGGCGGAGACGCCGGGGACGATGCGCACGCGGGCCCGCGGATGGACCGGGAGCTCTATCTCACCCGGGTCGAGCGCGACGGCCTCGGTTGTCGTCGGCAGGAAGGGCGCGTGGCTCATCGAGGTCGGATCGAGTCCGAGCAGGAGATGGATCATCGTCGTGTTGCCGACGATCGCCGCCGTGTGTATCGACCCGGGTTCCATGCCCGCGGTCGCGGCGAGGTCACGGGTCATCTCCGCGAGTTGGCGGCAGATGGTATCACGAAGCGGCGCGCCGTTGCCGTACGAGGTGATCCTGCTGATCACGTCGGCTCCGTAGGGCGCCTGCGCGTTCGCCTGAGATCGGGAGGCGACGACCTCGTGGGTCCCGAGATTGAGCAGGTACCCGGCAACCGTCGTCGTGCCGATGTCGAAGGCGAGACCGGCGAGCCTCGGGTCGCTTCCGTCGGTGACCGGTATGAGATCGACCACGGCCGATTCCGATGCATCGATGACGAGATCCACGAACGGCGCGTCGGCATCATGGGAGGCGATCGCGCTCGACGCCCGTTGCAGGAGGCTACGACCGACGGCGAGCCCGGGCATCGACGCTGCGTCGCGCAGCCGGCGGTGTACGCTGCGCTGATCGTCGAGCGACGGCGGATCGAGTCTGATGCGTTCGAGGATGACGATGGGGTGGCCGCTTGTCGGAACGTCTATGGAGCCGCCCTTCGCGATCGTGTCGGCGCTCGTGGGCGGCGTCACCGTCCCGGACAGGCGTACCGTCAGGTCTCCGGTAGGAAAGGTGCGGCACGCGAGCCGCCGATCAGGGGCGGTTCCGGTGAAGCGTTCGTCCTCAGGCCTGCGAGTGCCGGCTGCCGAGGAGGGGTCGACGGTCACGAGGCACTTGCCGCACCGTCCTATGCCGCCGCAGGGAGCCGGCACGTGCCATCCGGTTCGCTGCAGGCATTCGAGAAGTGATTCGTCCGGTTCGAGTTCGACGCGCTGGGTGCGACCGTCGGAGACGATCGCAATCGTGTGCTTCATGGGTTCCTCTGATGTGAGCGGTAGCTCGCGGGCATTGTAGTCAGTGTCGCCTCGATTGGCTACCGGAGGCCGAACGGTCGGATGCCGAGGATGCCGACCGCTGCGCGAAGGGAAGATGATCGTTGAGGTGTTCGATGTGCATCTGCTCGTAGCGGTTGATCTTGTCGATGTTCATCTTCATCACGAGTTGCATCCGCTCGTCGAAGAAACGATGCAGGCTGTGAGTCGCTACTGCCCGGAACCCCCGACGCACTTTGTGGCTGCTCCCCATGCCGGGATCGAATGTATGCACCCCGTGCTCGATCGCCCAACGGATCGGTTCGTAGTAACAGAGATTGAAGTGCAGGTTGTTGACGAATCGCTCGGCTCCCCAGTAGCGGCCGATCAGCCGATGCGGCTTGTACAGGAGCATCGCCATGCCGACGGGCGTGGAGCCGTCTTCGTAGGCCGAGGTCAGCAGCACGCCGTCACCGCACGCGTCCCTGACCATCCCGAAGAACTCTTCGTTGAGAAACCTCGCCGCCCAGGGCCCGAACTGCTCGTTCGTGTTGAGGTAGTACCGGTACATTGTGTCGAGGTGGCCCTCCGGTACGTCGCGGGCAAGACGCGTGGTTATCGTGAGGCCCTGTTCCTGCATGCTCGAGCGTTCGCGCTTGATGTTCCGACGCTGGTTCTTGTTGAACACCGCCAGATAGTCGTCGAAACTCGAGAACGAGTCGTTCTCCCACTCGTAGTGCTGATGGCGCCAGGCTGTGAACGACTCCTCGTCAAAGAGCGCGGCGAAGTCCGGCTCCGGCCAGAGTATGCTGAAGCCGTGCAGATCGTTCGAGCGGCAGAACAGCTCGATCTCATCGACCATGCGTGACACAAGTGCCGCTTCATCCTGCGCCTCTTCAACGAGGAAGCGGTACCCGATCGCCGGCGTCAGGGGGCTCATCGCGACGAGCTTCGGGTAGTAGCGCGCGCCGAGCTGCTCGGCGACTTCCGCCCACGCGTAGTCGAAGACGAACTCGCCCACGCTGTGCGTCTTCACGTAGAGCGGTGCCGCCGCGATGAGCCGTCCGTCGTCGTAGAGGAGGCAGTGCTGCGGGATCCAGCCCTCCTCCGGACTGACGCTCCCGGAATCTTCGAGAATGCGCAACCAGTCCCAGTCGAGGAGGGGAGTCTCGTACCGGTTGGCAAGCGCATTCCACTCGTCTCGACTTACGTCCCGCATGCGATCTACCCAGCACACGCCGTTTCGCTCAGCCATACTAGGGCCAAGATACTGCTCGTCACCGTCAAGTCCAAGGTTCACTTGCACTCGACCAACGATCTCGCCTGGCTTGTCGAGCGGATCTACGGCTGCGGCGGACTGCGCCAGACCGCCCGGTTCGCCGGCGTGACCTACCGAGTCATCGAGAACCGCGCGGCGGTACACACGTTGCTTCGCCGCAAGGGCTCAATGACACCGCGACAGAAACGCCTTCGCTCGCTGATCGACCTGGTGTGGAGGCCGGTGAGCACGGTCAAGGAGGATGTTTCGGTG
>SLST01000381.1 GCA_007130265.1 Spirochaetales bacterium | reverse complement strand
TCGTCGGAAGCCCGAGGGGCGGCATGGCCGCGCGTTTGCCAATGAAGGGCAGAGCGTGTTTGTAGCTCCAGTAGGTTGCAGGTACCTCGGGATAGACGAGGAGAAAAAGCGGTCGATCCATTCGTGCCTCCGTACTTACCCTGAGTAGAGGCATCGCCGAAGGGGATAGTTGCAGTTGGCAGAGAAAAGAAGAGAGGCCGCCCGCAGGCGACCTCCAAATGGCAGTAACAATCCGTTCCGCAAGGGGTTAGAATTCGTTAGCGGCGAACTACCTCACCCTCAATGGTGTAGGTTCCCCAGCTAACCAGCGGGATGAAGGCAGACAGAATATAGTCAATCGTCGTGAAGCCGTAGGACAGCTTGAGATCGCGCACTGCGTCGCCACCGAGCGCCGTGAGAACCGGCTCGATGTCCTGGTCGATCATCTCCCAACCCTTCTCGCCGAACATGATCAGCTCGGGATGGATGATGTAGAGGAATCCTTCCTCAACGTCGACCTCACCAACGGGCGTGCCGGCGATCTCTGCGTACGCGAGCTTACCGTTCTGCGTGGCGAACTGAGTCATACACCCGCTCAGCAGAAGCACGGCTGCCAGCGCGAGCAGGATCATAATTGTGGTTCTTCTCATCGTAATCTCCTCTCTTTGTTCTCTTGGTCTGTAGCGAAACCCCTATCTGCGGACGCGAATTGGATACACACCGGAAGCAAAACCTATGTTGAAGAGCAGTTCCATGTGCCGGTTCACCCCCGCACCGAACCTGAGACCTCCTACCCCGGACGTCGGCACGAGGAGCGTGAGGACTGCGTCTGCCTCCAATCCCAACGGTATCGTGAGCGCGAGATCGGTCAGCAGGTATACGCCGAACATACGTGCCCGGCTCCTGTTCAGCCGCTCGTAGAGCGGAATCTCGAGCCCCGCCGTGAGCCGGAACGGCCGGCCGGGAAACCAGCCGAGCCCGCCGCGTAATCGCATCGGGCTTACCGTCGCCGGGCCGTACGTTGCGATCAGACTCACATGCTGGAACTCGAGCAGACCCGGAATCTGCGGTGACGTGAGCGGGCCCGCGGTGACCGCGGCTTCGGTGCTGAACCCGATGAAGTAATCGTGGAACTCGATCGCGACTGCGCCCGAGGCCGCGACAGCGCACAGCACCAGGGTCCAGACCGCGCGACGGCACAACATGGTCACAGGATACCGCTCTCAGGCCGGTTCATCAATCCAATTTGGTCAAAAACGGCTGCATACGTCTGCCGGCAACCGTAGACTTTGTCTGGTTGGTTGAGTAAGGTGTGCGGCGAGGAACCTATGCACAGAAAACACAGATTCAGCGTAGTGATGCTTGCCTTTGCGGTTCTCGTTGCGGCCCCGGCTGCGGCTCAGGCGGAGGAGAACGAGTATGAGAACGCGGTGCTGCTCTCGGCGAATCTCCTGTCGCCGATCGTCGGCGTCTACACGGGCTCGGTCGAGTTTGGCGTGAGTCCGGACGTCTCGGTGTTCATCCAGCCGGCTTACTTCAACCTCAGATGGAGCCTTCTCTGGGTGCTCTTCGAAGCGCTCGAGCCCGAGCTCCGCAATGTCGACCTCAATGTGACGTCGATCGGCGGGGCCGCAGGCGCCCACTACTTTCCCGACGGGGTGCACGACGGATTCTTCGTGGGGCCCGGGCTGGCATACTCCCGGCTCCGGCTCCGGTACGAGGGTCGTCAGGGCACGGGCAGCAACTTCTACGGCGGGGTGCGAGGCGGGTACCGATTCATCGCGGGGCCCATCGCGATAACGCCGCTCGCCGAGCTCGGTCTGACCTACTCGACGATCGACTATCGCGCCTTCTTCGCCGACCTTGGTCTCAGCGACGCCGAATTGCGCGCTCTCTTCGGTCGTCGTTTCGGCATCTCGTGGGGACTGGGTATCTCGTTCGCTCTCGCGCTCTACTGAGCGGCCGCTCTACCGGGCGGCAGACTCGTGGTCGCAGACGAGGTGCGCCTCGTGGCACTCCATGCACTCCGCCACGCGGTGGTGTCTGGTGAACTCGTTCCAGTGCGACCGCTGTGACACGGTCAGTATGCCGCTTCCGCGGCATACCGGGCACGTGTTGCCCAGCGCGCCGAGTATGGCGTTACGGATGAACGCGGAACGGTTCTCGATCCCCGCCATGGCTTCCGCCAGGCGTTCGTCGACCTTGAACGTGATCGTTTCTTCCTTGCGACGGTGTGCCGCCATAGAGCCTCCACCATAATGATAGTATTACGACGTAACATCGCCAAGTGGACGACCAGAGGATTCGCTTTGGCTCAACCGTGACAGACTCGTAGCCGAAGTGTAGATTAGGGCCATGGAACGAAAGCTTCTCGCGCCGCTGGCGCTGCTCATACTGCTCCCGATACTCGCACATGCCCATCCTCATATGTGGATCGACGGCACGATCGAGCTCCATCTTGACAACAGTGGTCTCTCCGCACTGACGGCGACCTGGGCGTTCGACGAGTTCAACAGCGCCGAAATGATCTTCATGTTCGACGACGACCTCGACGGCGAGCTTTCGCGGGCCGAGGTCGAAGCGATCAGGGACCAGGCATTCGCTCACCTCGTGCAGCTCGACTACTTCCTCATTGCCTTCGCCGGGCAGGATCGCCTCGAGATACCGCAGGCCGACTCATTCGACGCGAGGATCGAACGGGGCCGACTCATCTACGAGTTCACCGTACCGCTGCGGCTTCCGTGGAGCCGTCTCGACGACACCGTGATCGCCTTCTTCGACGTGAGTTACTTCATCGACTTCCTCTCGGAGGGGGCGCGTGACCGGTACGCGCACGGCAGCAGAACCGTCCGGCTGCGGTCGGATACGTTGCGGCTGGCCAGTCAGGGGTGGGGGACGATCCAGGTGCCGGCGGTGAGGACCGCGATTCGATGACAACCGTCCGACGCGCCGTGCTCGTCGTCTTTGTGTTTGCCATGGCGACGTCCGTACTCGCCCAGAATCCGTTTCAGACGCGACCGCAACCGGCACCGCAGGAGATCTACCGCGGCTCTGCGCCGCAGTTCATCCGTGACTGGTCGCGATCGCTCCAGCAGGAGATCGCCTCGCTGAGCCGCGACGTCGTCGAGGGCAGGCTTATTTCGGTCGTCCCGGCCTTCCTGCTTGCGGTGCTGTTCGGGATCATCCATATTGCTGGTCCGGGACACGGGAAGATATTCGCCATCTCGTATTTCTCCGGCCGCGACTCGAGACTCCGCGATGGTCTGCTCTACAGCGGTATCGTCAATGTCGTAGACTCTCTCTCCGCGTTCATCCTCGTCATCCTTGGGTACGTCGTGCTGCGGGCCGTGCTGCCGGCCTTTCGCACCGAGGGGCCTCGGATACTCGAGCTGGTCAGCTACGGCTTGATCGCGCTCTTCGGCATCGTGCACCTCCTTTCTCATCTGCGCCACCACCATCATGATCACGCGGAGTGTGACCATGGCCTCACCGATCAGAGGCAGCGGCCGCCGTGGGTGCTCGCCATCTCGGTCGGGCTCGTCCCTTGCCCGGTAAGCACGATCCTCCTCGTCTACGGCGTGGCGAACAACGTCCTGTTGTTCATGATCTTCATGGTGCTCGGGGTGACGCTCGGCGGCTTCCTCACGATGAGCGTCCTGTCATCGGCGATCATTCTGGGTCGATCCGGCGTTCTCGCACGAGTCAAGGGGAACGCCGGGCGCGCCGTTGGAACGGTGCTCGAGTTCGCCGCCTCCGGCGCGATTATCCTCGTGGGCCTGGTCTTCTTCATCGCGAGGCTCTAGATGGGCAGAGGCTCTCGTGTCCGCATGGGCGTGCTCATCGTTCTGGTTGCGCTCATAGCGCTTCTGATCGCGCTCACGAGAGCCCATGGCGAGTCAGGCGAGGATGCCGTCGCGACGGTCGACGCAGACGGCGAGGAGCATCAGCCGCATGGCGCCGATCCGGAACCGCTGCCTGGAGCCGAACAGGTGATGGCGCTGCGTGCCAGCTATCCGAGCCGAATCTCAGCCGCGGAGGTTCGCGACGGCGAGTGGGCGCTCGAGATGGACGGCGCCTGGTACTACTGGGCGGACGGGCGCCTCCTTCCGGACGCGCTGCGCGACCGTGCCAACGAGTTCGTGCCGATCCACCTCTATCGCTACGAGCTCGGCCCCGCGCCCAACCGCGAGATTACGGCTGATCTCCAACGCGTCCTGAGCGAGCGCACCATGCAACAGAGTGACGGACAGACCGACGAGCGACAGCGATTCAACGAGTTCCTCGACTCGCTCTATCAGATTTCCTCCCGCGATGATGCCGAGCGGATCGTCAGGCGTGTGTCGTTTCTCGGGTTCAACACGCGGGTTCACCCACTCGCTGTGGAGCCGCTCGCGCAGGTGGAACGAACGATCCTGGCGATCATGCCGCACGACGAATCCGTCGCACGGTTCGTGCAGGGTCTCGCTGCGGTCCACGGCTTCAACTGGCGGAATATCGCTGGAACCGTCCGACGCAGCTATCACAGCTACGGCGTCGCCGTGGATCTCCTCCCCAGCTCCTACGGCGGTACCTTTCCCTACTGGCTTTGGGCAGCCCAGGCCGGTATCGATGCATGGTGGGACCCCACAACTGCCACACGATGGCGTGTTCCGCAGCCGATCATCGACGCATTTGAGGCCGGCGGCTTCATATGGGGCGGGAAATGGCTCTTTTTCGACAACCTCCACTTCGAGTACCGCCCCGAATCGATCTTCATGGCCGAGCATCGTTTCGCTTCTTAGTCTCTGCGCGCTTCCTTTTCCGCGCGCATATTTCCAAGTTTTCGATAACAGGATTGTGATCACGACTTGCGGTATACTGATAATCGTTCTATCATGCCGCTAACCATAAAACGAGGAGGGTCACATGACCATTTCAACACAAAAAGTCTGTCGTGCTGCTCGGTTCACCGAGAGCACCTGGTTGGACCTGACCGACCATGTCGCGCGTGAGTTCGGGATGAGCGAGGAGCGCCTCGAGATGCTGCGGGCAAAGGATATCGCCCGTCTCATTGGAGCGATCCCTTTTCTCGCAGGCTGTGACCATGCCACCGAGACGGCTGCCGCAAATCTCCGCCATTACGTGATGTCCTGCGGGGTAGGCAGGCAGATCTATGCGGCGACTCCCGACAACAGCACCGGCGTCTTCGGCCGACTCAGCCCCGCCAAGTACCACGGTGGCGACGAGGCGATCATTCTTCGTGGAATGAGCCTCATCGCGCTGAACATGCTGGCCGATTATGAGAGGGATGTTGAGCTCGATCGGTCCATGGGGAAGTACAACCCGATCGGTGCCGGCGACTGGAACTACGACGAGAAGTACGCGGAGCTTATATCCAACGTCACCGCGATCGAGTGCCCCGAGATGGACGAGATCGTTGAGGTTCATACGATTATGAACAACTGGTGGGCATTCGACGCATTTCCGAGCTGGTTCTAGGAGTGCCACGGAGACTAATCTTTGCGGATCATCCAGGAAAGCACATCTCGGTTCGCACTGCAAAGGTTAGTCGCCTATGTCGCGAGTACGGGGGCTTTGTTGATCGCTGTAGTGAACTACATCGCTTTGAGGTACTTGTACCTTCATGGCCCCCTGTTCGCGTTCACGCATCCAAGCGTCCTCTGGGTCATTGGATTCGCGATAGCCTTCTTTTTCACCTCCGTTGTTGATAGCCCGCTGGCGCGTGGCTCTCAGGTAATGGCATTCACTCTCGGCGGGATCACTGCCGCAATACAGTCGACCACTGGCAACCTGACAAGTGCTATCTTTGTCGTTTTTGCGATGGTGCTACTCAACGAGTACGCGTCTCAACGGCGTGCCACAGCAGTGGCAAGCACCGTTGGATTGGTTTACGTCGGCACGCTGGCGATGGGCATTGCGACCAGAACCGCGAGTATTGCCCTTTCACTTCTTGTTACAATGGTTCTGGTGTCGGCAGTTATCGTACTCTTCGGACTTATCGGCTATCGTCAGCATCAAATCCGCAAGGAACACGAATCGATGCTTGAGGGGCTTGTCGCCGAGCGAACATCTGAACTCCAAGAGGCCCTCGTCCAGCGAGATACTATGTTGCAGGAAATTCATCACCGTGTTGGTAACAGCCTGCAGCTTCTTTCTAGTTTCATCAGTCTCCAGCAGGACGATGTGGAGGAGGGGCAGCGCCGTGTACTAAAGGAAACGGAGCTCCGCGTTCATGCAATAGCGGATGTTCACGCAACGCTTTACAGTCAGCATCAGCTCTCTCATCTGCCTCTCGCGTTGTACGCCGGTGATCTGGTTTCTGACATGCAGATTGCCTACCGCAGTGACGCGGACATCACCGTTTCTATAGGCACCACGATGGAAGCTCACATCGACTTCTCCATTTCTTTCGGGGTCATCCTGAACGAGCTCATTACTAACGCAGCGAAGCATGGTGGGAGCGCAACGCAGCGTTCAAAAGTTGACGTGACCCTTGACGACATCGATGGGAATCTGCAGCTGGTTGTGCGCGACTACGGACGGGGTTTCGACGCAGGGAGTTGTAGCGGTATAGGAACGGAGGTCGTTGATCAGCTTGTGCGTCAGCACGGCGGTGAGATTAAGAGACACAATGACACGGGAGCTGCCGTGGCTGTGTTGTTTCCGCGCGACGCCGTTGTTCGTGAGAAACCGGTTAGGGTCGGTCAGACAGACGCCCCTGCGGCTACACCCGTGACGGGCCAGTCGTCATCCCCGCCGACTTGACGAGAACTGACTTTGGCACAGACAGTCTCAAGATGCCGTCTTCGGAGCCTCTCTGCAGTCTGGCTCTGAGCCGTTCGGCCAGCCCATTTACCAGCCCTGTTGAGGATCTCAGCTGCTCCAGGACGGCCCTGCAGTACGAGTCGCTGGTCTGATAGTTGATGTCGAAATCGATAGTGCTGTCTGACGCATATTGGCGGATGTGCAGAACACCGGGAGCAGATTCCCGAGTGTGGGACACCGCGATCGCGCCCATCTCGTGGATAAGCAGTCCTAGACTGATCGTGGCTTCCAGTTGCGCGCGGTGCTTGCTCATGTCCGCGTCGTAGGCTATCGAGATTGGCCTGTCTCCGTAGCTCATCTGCAAGTGCCAGACAAGCCGCTCGACGTACTCCTCGAGAACAATCGAACTCAGATCTTCGGCGGCATCAACGAGATCGTATACCAGGCCTATGGCGCGCACCCGGTTGATCGTGGCAGTCAGGGCTTCCGGAGACGCACTGTCAAGAGACTCAAGTAGGGTTAGCGTCATCTGCAGGCTGTTCCTCGCTCGGTGATGGACTTGCTGCAGTAGCTCGAATCGGTCGAGAGCGAGTCGTTCGGCTCGCTCCGCGGAGTCACGGGCTGCATCCTCTGCCTTCTTTCTCGATTGCACCTCCACGCGCAACTCAGCCGTCCTGTTGGCAACCTCGCGCTGAAGCATCTCGCGACGGCTGATCACAGCGATAACGACTTGCCTGATGACGATTAGGTATGCTGCGACGAGCCCAAGCGCTCCAACTGAACTGAACACGAACTCGAGCAGCGTCGCAACTGTGGACACTCCATCGGTTCGTCGCAGCGCCTGCAGGTAAAGGGCGACAAGAAGCCCCAGAAAGACGACTACAGCTTTCGTTCCTGTGCGCGTGTCCATGAGGCCGTAGAGCGCTGCGACGGTTACAGCAAGGCCCAGAATGACAAGACCGGTAAGCGCACCAGGTGCTCCGTAGGCCAGAGTGACATAGCCAAAGAGAAGAATCACAACTGCCTGTATCGTTCGGGCTGCTTTGTGCGGGATGGTGGCGGTGGCGGTGAAGATGATGAGGAGCAGGATGAATTGCTGGACGTTGACCTGGGTGA
>SLST01000616.1 GCA_007130265.1 Spirochaetales bacterium | reverse complement strand
GGAGCCGCGAGCCAGGAGGACCACTCCTCGAAAACTCCCGTGCGGTCGTTCAGGAGAAGCTCACTCGTCTCGGTGCGGCGGTGGACCGGATACTCAGGGTGGATGATCCCCAGCTCGTACCAGCGGCTCAAACGCCGTAGCGCATCCCGGTACCCGTCTGAGATCATCGAGTTTCCGACCTCGTTCCCATGGATCTCCCAGGTGCGGATCCGCACCCCGTATGCACCAAACATCTGCGCGTAGGCGATATTGTAGAGCGTTGCCGAATTCTTGAAATCCGAGTAGGCGAACGTGTCGTTCGTGCCGGTGCCGTTCGGGTCATCGTTGACGAAGCGCAACAGAAGCTCTTCGAGGTCCTCAAGGGTGTCGATCGGCCGTGTCCATCCGACGTTCTCAATCCAGTCGTTACGCAACGCCATCGCGGGACCCGCGGCCGCGATAGAGAGCGCGGTGGGGATGGCGTAGTTCTGTCCGCCGATCCTCGTGTTCGTCCAGGGGAGTTGAGAACCGCCGACTTCCTCGACCTGGCCTATGTAGCTCGGCATGTGAGTTCTGATGGAGTCCTCGGGTACAGGTCTGATCGCCCCGATCTCGCTCAGCTCTCGCGGATTTCCGTTCCAGAAGTCCGGAATGTCGCCTCCCGCAAGGCGCACCTGCACCTGCTCGGCCTCGTACTGATCGACACCTTCCCAGACCTGGATCCGTATGTCGAAGTGCTCCTCAAGGGCTTGCTGGGCCAGCGTGTCCTGTCGCGCGGGATACCCGCGGATGTTGTACGCGATCGTTGTGATCGTCATCACATCGTCCTCAGCCGCTGCCTGTGCCTGACCGCCGGCGAATGCCGTCGAAGCAAGCGTGAGCAGGAACGACAGAACCAGTAGAATGGTAATCGTCTTTCTCATTTTGTCTCCTTTTCAATCGATTGGCACGGCTCACACCGTGCGTCTGAATCTCTCGGGCAAGGTCGGTTGCTCAGACTCTGCTCATTGCACCTCCTCTGTATTCAGCTCGTCAGCCCTTCACCGAGCCGACCATGATTCCACGAACGAAGTACTTCTGGATGAACGGATAGACGAGGATGATCGGACCGATGCTCACAAACATCGTTGCCGCACGCACTGCCTTCTCGGTGGTCGAGCCGGCAACCTCCTCGCCCATCGTCATCTCGAAGACGTTCGACGCCTGATTCTCGATCAGCACGCGCCGCAGGAGCAGCTGGAGCACCGTCAGATCACGACGGCTGCTGAAGATCATTGCGTGGAACCATTCGTTCCAGTGGAACACCGCCGCCCAGAGTCCGACGGTCGCAAGAACGGGCAGCGAAAGCGGGATGATGATCCGCGCGAGGATGACGTAGACACTCGCCCCGTCCATGAATGCCGATTCCTCGAGCTCGTTCGGCAACGATTCGACAAACCGCCGGATGATGATGATGTAGAACGCCTGAGCGATGTGGGGAACGATGAGCACGATGCGCGTGTTGACCATGCCGAGCTGGCGATACCAGAGGTACGTGGGGATGAGGCCGCCGGAGAAGAAGATCGTGATGATGAAGAAGATCGAGAGCGCACGTCGGAAGGGCAGCCGCTCTTTGGAAAGCCCGTACGCCGCGGCAAAACAGACACCGAGCGTCAGAGCCACTCCCGAGACGCTCCTGATAATCGTGTTCAGGTACGCCGTGTAGACGATCGGACGTTTCAGGATCTCGACGTAGGCGTCGGTGTAGACGGGAACCGGCCAAAGCTTGATCCCGCGCTGGTAGGCGAACAGTGGCGTGCTGAACGAATCGACCAGCATGCTCCAGAACGGGAAGACTATGCTGAGGCTGAAAACAGTCATCGTCAGCGCGACGATCGTGTCGATGATCCAGTCTTCCGCGGTTCGGCGTACAAGTCGACCAGCCATGCGTTCCCCTTACGTAATAGTGCTGCCGCCGAGCTTCTTCACCGTGTAGTTCGTGAAGAGCACGAGCGCGAACCCGATGAGGTTCTTCGATAGTCCGACCGCGGTGGCGAAACTGAACCGCATGCCGACGATCCCCGTGCGGTAGACGTAGGTGTCTATGATATCGGCGACCGAATACACAAGCGGGTTGTACATGTTGAATATCTGGTCGAACCCGGCCTCGAGCATGTTGCCGATCCTCAGGATGAAGAGCGTGATGATGACCGGAAAGAGCGAAGGAAGGGTGATGTGACGGATGCGAGCGATCCGGCCGGCTCCGTCGATTTCCGCTGCCTCGTACAGCTGTGGATCTATACCGGAAATCGCAGCTAGATAGATGATTGACCCCCACCCCACGCTCTTCCAGATCCCGGATCCTATCAGGATAGCGAGGAACGAGTTCCCCTCCTGCATGAACTGCACGGGCGCCCCGCCGAACGCCCTGATACCGTGGTTCACCGGTCCGTCGAGCGAGAACATGCTCAGGACGAGTCCCCCCACGACAACCCACGAAAGAAAGTGCGGGAGATAGCTCAACGTCTGCACGAACTTCTTCAGTCGGAGCTTGCGGATCTCGTTGAGCATGAGCGCAAAGAGGATGGGTGCGGGAAAGCCGATGCCGATCCGCAGCGCGCTGATACGGATGGTGTTGACCATGATGCGGGTGAACTCCGGAGCCTCGATCATCTGCTGGAAGTACCGGAACCCGGCCCAGGGGCTGTGCCAGATGCCTCCCTGGATGTTGTACCGCTTGAACGCAAGGACGATCCCGGCCATGGGGACGTAGCGCATAACGATGAGGAGTACGATCGCCGGAAGCATCAGGATGTAGTAGTGACGGTAGCGATAGACATCGCTCCACAGTGGACGACGGATCTGAGCCCAACCGTGAGCCGACGTCGAAGAGCGCTTCAGGGCGGACTCCGTGGTCTTCATGGCGTCATTGAAGCACCGGCGCAGGCGGCACACAAGAACCTGAAGTACCGAGTTCGTCCGGTACTTTGGTACCGGACAGCGTTTACTCGTCGGCGTGACGATCGGCGTCGTAGGCCCGAACGAGTTGCATGAGCTGCATCCGGTTCTGCACCATGAGTTTCTCGTAGATGAGATGGATGTGGTTCTTCACCGTCTGGTGAGCGATCCCCAACGCCTCGGCGATCTGCGAGTTGTCGTAGGCCTTGATGAGCAACGCGAGCACCTCACGCTCCCGAGGGGTGAGCGTTTCGTACTGCTCCTGCACACCATCCGGCATCTGGCTCCCGCGGTGCCGTGCGATCACGTGCGCAGCGCCCTCCTGGAGGATGCGGGAGGCGATGCCGGGCGAGATCTGGACGGTTCCGGTCACGGCCACCCGGATGCACGCGATGAGCTCGCTTGGCGGGATGTTCTTCAGGATGTAACCGGCGGCACCGTACTGAATGGCGTGAGTGACGTACTCGTCGTCGTCGTAGGTGGTGAGCATCACGATCCGTGACTCGGGATGACGCTCGCGGATGATCCGGGTTGCCTCGACGCCGTCCATACCGGGCATCCGAACGTCCATCATCACGACGTCGGGATCTGTCTCATCGTACAGCCGGACCGCTTCCTCACCGCTGTAGGCAACGCCGGCGACCACTATGTCGTCGGTCCGGGATTCAATGACGACGCGCAGGCTGTCGACAAAGAGCGTCTGATCATCGACGAGCAAGACTCGCGTTCTGTCCATATCTTCCCTTCCGTTCGTAAGCACCCGAGACGGGTATCCTCGCCGTCACCTCGAATCCGATGCGAGAGTTCCCTATTGTCAGGGTGCCGTTCACCCGATGCAGCCGTTCGCGCATGCCGGCGAATCCGATACCCTCCTTGATCTCGGGGCTGCCTACTCCGTCGTCACAGACGGACACCGTAAGGTACCCCGGCTCAACGAACATGATCACCCTGATGCTTGTGGCCTTGCCGTGGCGAATCGCGTTTGTCAGCCCTTCCTGGACGAGGTGGTACACCGTCGAGTCGACCGCCGACCCGTAACTCTCCGGCATCTGTGTAAGCGGTTCGAAGGATACACGAAAATAACCAACGTTCGCATAGGCATGGACGAGCTGCCGCACCGCGGCGATACAGGACGGCTGCGGTTCCCGCCGCTGGCGCAGATCATGGAGCGCCGACCTCGTTTCCTGCAGTCCATTGCTCGCAAGGTCACGTGCGCTCTGCATGATCGCCTCGACCCGCTCCGGATCGCTGAGCACCAGATCGGTTGCGGCCTCCATCATCATCACGAGGTTCGTCATCGTGTGCCCGACGATGTCGTGGATATCGCGTGATACGCGGGAGCGTTCCTGCTCCTTTGATTCCTCACCGGTATGAAAGGCCACCTCCTGTAGCGCGATGTTCGTCTGGGAAAGCTGAGCAACGGTACTGTCGAGCGTGTGGTTGCGGCGCTGCAGGCTGATCGTTCGCTCACGGTAACAGGTGAAGAAACTGCTGCTCAGAGCCATCACGACGACCGGGATCATCCAGAGAAGCCCGGTAGCGGAGACCGCCCGGTACCGGACCGGCAAGAGGTCGAAGACCACAATGCCGGCCGCAATGGCGCCAAGCTGCACACCCAGATTCGTCGGATACTCGTCGAACACGCCGGCGTCGAACACGTAGGCGGTCATCAACACGAGGCGAACGTCGTGCAGGCTACGAAACCGAAACATGAGCACCAGAAAGAGCGCGAACCGGGCGAGCCACAGAAGGCGAAAGACGACCCGGTTCTGCACGCAGAAGAGCGACAGGCTCAGCAGAAATGACACTCCGATCGCCGAGTAGAAATGCAGGTCTCCCTCGTTAAGCGTGCGGGCGAATGAGTACTCCGCAGCATAGCCAGCGGAAACCGCAGCGTGAGCGACGATCAGAACGGCAAGGACCGCGTACTCGGGCGGAGTTCGTGACGGATTGCGGCGGGCTGAATCGGCGTCGTCCATACCTGGCGGCTCTCTTCAACAGAGTATAGCAGGCGAGCGACCAGACAGACAGGTGTTCGCTCGTCTTGACGCACATGCACAGACTGTGTATACTCTGTGCATGGCTTCGAAAACGATCTCGTTGTCCGTAGCGGCGTACGAGCGACTCCGACGCGCACGACGGACCAGAGGCGAATCCTTCAGCCAGGTCGTGATGCGTGCGACTTGGCCGGAGGTTCGCGTCACGGCAGGAGAGCTCCTCGAACGACTGCGCGCCGAAGGCCCATGTCTTGACGAGAGCGAGCTCAACCGCATCGAGCAAGCCAACCGCGCAGATGCTCCACCCCAGGACAAATGGCGCGATCGCTGATAATCGAGACGACGTTCCTCATCGATCTCGAGCGAGAGCGACACACGGATTCGCCGGGACCCGCGACAAGGTTTCTTGAACAGAACCCGCGAGACGAACTCGTCATCACAGAGACCATCGCGGGCGAGATGGCATGCGGCGTCCCATCTTCGGGCATCGCGCGCCTCGAGAGGCTGCTCGCGCCGTTCGGCGTGCTCGCGATGACCCGGGCGGTGGCCCTGCAGTACGGAAGGATCTACCGGTACCTGAGCGACAACGGCCTCTTGATTGGATCGAACGATCTGTGGATCGCCGCCGCAGCGCTGACATACGCAGTTCCAGTCGTCACGGCCGACGCGGACCACTATCGGCGCGTACCGGACCTGGAGGTTCTCTCCTACCGGTAGCGCCTCCCCGATCACTCGATGAGCACCTCGCGGCCGGTGCGCGAGCTCTCGAGCACGCCCTCGAGCATCTGCTGTACGACGAGCCCGTGTCGAAGCGGCGCAGGATTTTCCGCACCGTCGATCATGCAGGCGATGAACTGCTCTGCGATATTGTCCCAGGCGTAGGTGGGTCCAGGCGCGGACAGCTCGATCATCGTGTCACGCTGAGCGGCGGCGCGGCCCTCGGGCGTATAGTCGGTCCTGTAGACTGCCAGGGGATTCGACGTCGCTCCCCCGTCGGTCCCGAAGAAGCTGAGGAACATCCCAGGCGGCTGGTGACTCGCCCAGAAGCTCTCCACCTCGAGCACAGCGCCGTTGTCGAACCGGATGAGGCCGACGCCGTAGTCGTCGACGGCGAAATCCCTCTTGTAGTCCTCCACCGAATACTCGACCGCACCGCCGCCGAAGTCCGACCGGCCGAGGCCCCGCGGCCCGAACTTCGCCCCGGCGACGCCCGTCACGCTGACCGGTCGCGGCATGCCCATGACCCACCACGCTGAATCGAGCACGTGGACGCCCATGTCACGGAAGGCGCCGCCGCCTTCGCGAATGAAGCTCGGTCCCGGGATGCCGGTGCGGCGCACCGACTGCGCACGCGCGAAGTAGATCTCGCCCAACTCACCGTGCGATGCGGCTTCGCCCAGGAATTCCACCGCACGCCCGAAGCGCGTGGAGAGCGACATCATGTTGACCACGCCCGCCGCCTCGGCCGCGTCGACGAGCTTCCGGCCGGCATCGAGTGAGTCGGCAAGCGGCTTGGTCACCATCACGTGTTTCCCGTTCTTCACCGCCTCGAGAGCTATGGGCACGTGGAGGGCGTTCGGAACCCAGACGAGGACGCAGTCGATCTCCTCGTCCCGGCACAGGTCGCGGTAGTCGGTGTAGAAACGGATCGGGTGATCGAACTCGCGCGCGAGTTCTCCCATCTGCGGCTCGTCGAGGTCGCAAAACGCGACCACGTCCGCCCGCGGGTTACGCTCCATCGCAAGGGCATTATGCATGCCGAACCGGGCGCCGACGAGACCAACGCGTACCTTCTGTATCACCGAGTGCTCCTTCGCCGACCGTCGCAATCGCGGCCGTGATGATTTGGGCCATACTGCCGAAGCGGCGCGGGCATGGCAAGGGTGGTGCTGAAACTCTGTGGGCACGCTCGAACTCCGCCGCAGTGATGATGAGGGGGCCGATCAGAAGTCCACGTGGAGCGCACTACGCGCCGACCAGTTCCCGGCGTCGGTCCAGGTAGTACCGGAAGTTGTCAAACGGAACGTCCGGAGGGATCGAGTGATCGGCAGTGGGGATGTAGTGCCCCGCTTCGTACGCTGGACGAATGCGCTCGATCTCGCGGTCAACGGCGGCACGGTCAAGCGCGAGTTGTCGCTTGTCTATCCCGCCGCGCAGCGTCACCGCGTTCGCGTGCTGTCTGCCGATCTCGACGACATCCATGCCGGCCTGTACCTCAAAGGGGTGAAGCATGTCCACACCCGCTTCAACCCAGAGGGGAATGAGCTGGGTGACGTCGCCGTCGGAATCGACGTCTACCGCGCGGATTCCGTGCGACCGTATGTGCTCGACATAGCGCTGGTATGGCTCGAGCAGGAACTCCCGGAAGAGTGCCGGACTGATGAGAGGCCCATTCTTGTAGCACATGTCTTCCCAGATGAAGACGCAGTCTATCCGCAGTTCCTTGACTGCCCGATCCAGGAGACCGCACAGCCGCTCCACCTGGAAGCTCATCATCTCGTGCATGAGGTCGGGATCGTCATAGAAAAGGTACATGACCTCCTCATCGCCAACGAGCTCGCGCGCGAACGAGAAGAAACCGCACAGGTGCTGCCCCCCCCAGACGATGATTTCGCCACGCTCACTGATTGCGCGTGCGCGCTCGGACCAATCTTCCGGAAACCGGCCGGCGGCATCCGCGGCGAGGCGCGGTCTCAACGACTCCCAATCCTCGCGGCTCGAAACCGGAAAGCTGACATACTGAACGACATTCTTGTTGATCGCATCCTTTGCGACGCGCTGCACGATGCCGTACTCGTTGCGTACGAGCTCGTACTCTCCCTCGTCGGCGATGACGCCGATCTCCCATTCCGGCGCATAGTTGATGTTCACGCCCAGATCATCCATCCGCCGCACCGGATCATAGCCGAAGTCGAGGTCCGGGTTCATGCCTTCCTTGAGCCAGCGTTGGTGCGTGGCCTTCCAGTAGCTCTCAGGCCAGAGGACGC
>SLST01000218.1 GCA_007130265.1 Spirochaetales bacterium | reverse complement strand
GGTCGGCGTGCTCTCCGGGGGCGAGCGGAACCGGCTCAACCTCGCGCTGATGGTCAAGGAGGCGGCGAACGTTCTGCTCCTCGACGAGCCGACGAACGATCTGGACGTGAATACGCTGCGAGCGCTCGAAGACGCGATCGACGGCTTCGCCGGGTGCGCGCTCGTCATCAGCCACGACCGCTGGTTCCTCGACCGGGTCTGCACGCACCTGCTCGCCTTTGAGGACGACGGCGTGCAGTGGTTCGACGGCAACTGGAGCGAATACGTGGAGGACCGCCGGCGCCGGTACGGCGCCGCGGCCGACCGCCCGCACCGCTACGTGCACCGCAGCCTGACGCGATAGGCCGCGGACAGCTCATCGATCATCGCAAGCAGGTTCGCAAGCGGCACGTCGCCCGGGGCGGCGTGCGCCGGCGAGAAGATGTAGCCGCCGTCGCGGCCCATCTCGAGGAGCGCTCGCGTCTCCGCGCGCACGTCATCGGGCGACCCGAAGGGCAGCGTGCGCTGCGTGGAGAGCCCGCCGTGGAACGCGAGTCGGCCCCGGAAGCGCCGGAACACGTCATGGACGTCCATCACCTCCGGCTGGAACGGGTTGAAACAGGAAACCCCTATCGCGGCGAGGTCGTCGAAAAGTTCCTCCACATCGCCACACGAGTGGATGAAGACGTATCTGCCGGCCTCACGCACCGCGCCATACATGCGCGCGAGCTGCGGCCGCAGGAACTCCTTCCAGATGGTCGGTCCCATGATGAGCCCGGCCTGCTGACCCCAGTCGTCGCCAAAGTAGACCGCGTCGATTCCGTAGCGCATCGCCCGCTCGGCGACGGCGATGTTGTAGTCCGTGATCGCGCCAAACAGGTCGTGCACGAAGGCCGGGTTCTCGATGAAGTCGACGAGGAGGTTTTCCATGCCTCGCAGGGTCCACGCGCGCTCAAAGAGCGAGAACCCTATCTGGAAGACACAGAACCGGTCGCTGTCGTGGGCCTCGTCCATCGATGCGTAGACGACCGGGTCATCCGGGTCCGGGACGACGAAGTCGCGCATATCAGGCGTCGGCAGGACCAGGCCCTCTACGGTTCCTATGTACTTGTCGTAGGAGCGGTCCCAGACGGCGCCAAAGTGGTCGCGCACGCGTTCGTTGCCAATGTCGGTGAAATAGCCGACCCCGTCGCCGAACCCGCGAAAGTGGTTGGAGAGCGCCGCTTCGAGCGTCGCCTCGTCACCGTAGTGGGACAGGAGCGTCCGACGGGCTTCCTCGGTGAACCCGAGGTTCCACGGGACATAGGGCGGGCGATTCCAGTCGAGCGCGCTGCGCACGATCTCTCGTTTGGTCATGTGCCCATTGTGCCCGGCCGTCCGCAGTCGTACAATAGGGAGAGATGAAGGCCGACCTGCCCATGCCCATCCTCGACCACCTCGCGGAGCTGCGCCGAAGACTGCTCTGGTCGATCGTCGCGCTCGTCGTCGCCTCGGTCGTCGCCTTCGCCTTGTACGAGGTGATCGTCCGGTTCCTGCTGCGGCCCTTTGAGGGGATCGACTCGGCGATGGACAACAACACGGTCTACGTGACCACCGTCATCGAGGGCTTCAGCACGCGCCTTCGAGTCTCAATACTCTGCGGGCTGATCGCCTCGATTCCCATTCACCTGGGAAACCTCGTGCTTTTCATCTTTCCTGGGCTCACCGGACGCGAGCGGCGTATCGTCAGCGGCGCCCTGATCGCCGGGCTGCTTCTCGTCGTCGGCAGCGCGACGTTCGGGTATTCCGCGGTGATCCCCATCTCGATCAGGTTTCTCATGACATCGCGCTTCGTTCCTCAGGGTGTGGGCATCATCCTCAGCCTGCAGCGGAACGTCGCGTATCTCTTTCAGTTCCTGCTCGCCACGCTCATCGTCTTTGAGATACCCATCGTACTCGCCCTGCTGATGGCCTTCGGGGTGGTCTCCCGGCGGACGCTTCTGCGCGCGAGCCGCTACGTGATCGTGGGGATCGTTGCCCTCTCCGCGGTGCTCACCCCCCCCGACCTCATCTCGCAGGTAACCCTTGCAGCGCCCCTCATTGCGCTGTATTTTCTCACGATCGCGGTGGCCTGGCTTTTCAGGTTCGGAGGCGAGTGATGTTCGGCATCGGGATGTGGGAGATCATCGGCATCGTCCTCGTGCTGTTCGTCTTCATGCGACCCGAGGACATCCCGGCGGCGGTCAGAAAGCTCGGGAGGCTGTACGGCCGGTTGACGGCGATGTCCGGGAAGCTCAGGATGGAGATCGACCAGGGCATACGGGAAGCACAGAAGGAGGACGAGCAATCGTCCGGGGAGAAGGAACCATGATCGGTACTACGGAGATCCTCATTGTCGGCGGCGTCGTGCTGGTCCTCTTCGGGTCCGCGGCGATCCCCAAGTTCTTCCGCTCGATCGGGAAGGCTCAGTCGGAGTTCGAGAAGGGGAAGCGCGAGGGTTCGGCGGAGAACGCGGCGAAACCCGTGGAACCTCCGCCGGAGCAGGACAACGCGAAGAGCGGCGAGTAGGCTTCTACGCCAGTGAGTCGATCTGGCGCTGAAGCGCCGCATGGATGAAGCGGCGGATCTGGTGCCGCGGCTTCTGCTCGCCCTTGCGGTACTGGAAGAGCACGATGAAAACCCCCGCGTCGTCTTCGCGCCGGCCAAGAATGACACCGTCGACGTGCACGAGCGTGGCATGTAACTTGAGCTGGATATCCCGAAGCACACTCTTCGCCGGCAGGTCCACGTACGACGAGAAACGCGCGGCCATGCCTACCGAGCTGATGTCGAGAACGCGCCCGGTCGCGCTCCCGCTTGGCAGGTTGACGTTGAAGGTGGTGGCGCGGTCCTCAGCGCACCGTGCGCGGACGTAGCGCCGCCGCCCCCGGGCCTCGTTCGCCTCGAGCGCCCGCAGCATGATCCTCGTACTCTCCTGCAGACCGGTCTTCAGCGCAACGAAGCCGCACTGCGCGCCGATCTCCATCAGGTACTTCTCGGCGAGCGCTCGGTCGTTGTTGTAGCTGAGCACACCAATGCGCAAATCCCCGGTGGACTTATTGGACAGCAGCCCACGGATATACCGCTGCCATCCCGACTCGTCGAACCGGCTGTCGATGCCTATGAACGCGATCGAGTCGGGGTACCGCGCGAACACGGACCGAGCGCGTTCGGGATCCTTCAACAGGTAGACCTCGTACTCGGCGGCAAGCAGAGCCTCGATGAGGTCCTGCTCGACGACGCTCGGCGGATTGAGAAGGAACACTCGACGTCCTTGATCGTTCGCCATCTCCACTCCTGACCCAAATACTACAGTAAACCGACGCAAGATTCAGGGGCGCCCGCGAGGATCCCCTTCTTCGCCGACAATTGTGGTCCCGGACGGGTCCCGTTGTGATACACTGCTCGCCATGAACGCATCGATGACACCACGCGAACGGATCCGCGCTGCGCTCCGTTTCCAGAACACCGACCGGACCCCGCGCGACCTCGCCGGCATGCGGTCCACGGGAATCAGCGCCTTCGCTTACCCGGATCTCGTGCGCGCCCTCGGACTCCCGCCGCGGCTCCCGCGCGTCTACGACGTCGGGCAGATGCTCGCGCTGCCGGAGGTCGACGTGCTCGACGCACTCGACTGCGACGTGGTCCCGGTGGAAGGCGACGTGTGCACCAATGCTTTCGACGAGCCGGAGCGGTGGCACGAGTACGACTTTGGCGGGCGACTCCCGGCGCTCGTTCGCAACCCGGGACAGTTCACGCTCCGCGACGACGGTACGGTGACCGCGTCGTCGTCCGGACGCGCGGACGGCGAGCACGACCTGCGAATGCCAACCGGGTCGTACGTCTTTGACGCGCTGCACGGGGGCCAGCCGATCGACCTGGAGTCCGATCTGCACATGGACGACCTTGAACTGGTCAGGGAGAGGCAGGCCGACGCGGTACCGAGCCGCGAGCGAATCGAGGCGGTGGGTGCCTACTGCGAGCGTGCACGCACGGCGACCTCCCGGGCGATCATGTTCGCCGGCTTGTCGGCGCACCTTGGCTACCCGGGCGGCTTTCCGCACTGGTCGATGATCTGCCTCACCGAGCCCGACTACGTTCACGCCTACCACGAGATCGTCACGGATACCGCGGTGCGGCAGATCGAGGCTCTCCTGCCGCGGATCGCCGGCTCGATCGACCTGCTGATGCTCAACGCCGACGACCAGGGGCTCCAGGACCGCACGATCCTCCCGCCGGCGCTCTTTCGCGAGCTCTACGTCCCCTACTACCGAAAGGTCACCGCGGCGGTGCACCGCATCGCCCCGGAGGTCAAGTGCTTCCTCCACTCGTGCGGCGCGGTCTACGACCTGATCGACGACATCGCCGACTGCGGCTTCGACGTACTCAACCCGGTGCAGTGGCCGGCAGGCGGCCGGACCGCCGCCGAGTGGCGCGCCCGCGCGGACGGCAGGCTGGTGCTCTGGGGCGGCGGCGTGAACACCCAGTCGACAATGCCGCTCGGAACGATCACGCAGATCCAGGACGAGGCGCGGCGCACCGTTGCCTCTCTTGGCGACGGAGGCGGGTACGTGTTCTGCGCGATCCACAACCTGCTCGCGGAGATCGGTGGCGAAAAGGTCGTCGCGATGTACGGGGCCGTGGAGTAACGCCGTACATCAGACCGGACAGGAGATCAACTCGGTTTCACCCGATCTGCGACAGCACGTCTATCATCTCGAGCAGGCCGAGCGCGGCGTCCCAACCCTTGTTACCGGCCTTGGTTCCCGCTCGCTCGACGGCCTGCTCGATGGTGTCGGTCGTGAGGACGCCAAAACTGATCGGAAGCCCGGTCTGCAGGCCAACAGTCGCGACGCCTTTGCTCACCTCGGCGGCGACGTAGTCGAAATGCGGCGTGGAGCCCCGGATCACGGCGCCGAGCGCGACAATACCGTCGTACGCGCCGGAGCCGGCCATCTTCTGCACGACGATCGGGATCTCCCAGCTTCCAGGCACCCGCACGACGGTGATACGCTCGGCAGCCCCCCCGTGTCGCAGGATGCAGTCTATCGCACCCTCAACGAGCCGCTCCGTGATGAAGGAGTTGAACCGTGCCACGACAATCCCGACCCGGGCGGTACCCGCGTCGAGCTTTCCTTCGATGTTCCTGATCTCCATGCTGCCTCCTATGGCTGATGCTGCATCAGGTGTCCCATGCGATGCAGTTTTGTTGACAGGTACGACTCGTTGTGCGCGTTCTGCCCGACGATGATCGGCTCTCGTCGCGTCACCTCGATTCCGGCGCAGTGGAAAGCGCTCGCTTTCTCGGGATTGTTCGTGAGCAGGCGAATGCGCTCCACCCCCCGGTCGCGGAGTATCGCCGCGGCGACCCCGAACCGGCGCCCGTCCGCCTGATGCCCGAGCGCGAGATTTGCCTCAATCGTGTCCATCCCACGGTCCTGAAGCGTATACGCGCGGATCTTCTCGTAGAGCCCGATCCCGCGTCCCTCCTGGCGCAGGTAGACGAGGTAACCGCCCTCCTCGCCGATGCGCCTGAGCGCGGTTGCGAGCTGAGGTCCGCAATCACACCGCGCGCTGCCGAGCGACTCGCCGGTGAGACACTCAGAGTGAACCCGCACGAGCGGGTCACCGTCCGGCACGCGGGCCGAGGCGAGCAGCATCGCTTCAGTGGCCGCCGGGTCATCGCTGCGGTACATCGTGATCGTGAACTCCCCGTGCTCGGTGGGCAGGCTCGCCTGCGGCCCGAGCTTCAGGCCCACGTCGCCGATGCTGTCGCGGTACCGGATCAGGTCCTCGATGGAAAGCAGTTCGAGGCCGAACCGGTCGGCCATCGCCTCGAGCTCAGGACCTCGCGCCATGGTCCCGTCGTCGTTGAGCACTTCGCAGATCACGCCGCTCGGCCGGAAGCCGGCGAGTCGAGCGAGGTCGACGGCGGCCTCAGTATGTCCCGGACGCGCGAAGACGCCCCCGTCCCTGGCGACGATCGGAAACACATGCCCCGGCCTTCGCAGATCAGAGCGAGAGCTCGCCGAATCGACAACGGTCGCGATCGTCTTCGCTCGATCCTGCGCGGAGATCCCGGTCGTCGTCCCGCGAACCGCGTCCACGCTCACCGTGAAGGCAGTGCCGTGACTCTCGGTATTCTCCCGCGCCATCGGTTCGAGCCCAAGTCGTTCAGCAGTCGCGGAGGTAATCGCCTGGCATACGAGTCCGCGCCCGTGCACAGCCATGAAGGCGATGTTCCCTTCCGTTGCCGCATCCGCCGCGCAGAGGAGATCGCCCTCGTTCTCCCGCGACTCGTCGTCGCGCACGAGTATGAGTCGTCCCGCGGCGAGTTCGGAGAGCGCCCGGTCGACCCGCTCGACTGAAGCGGCCCTTTTCTCTTCATGATTATGCCTCATGATACGCTCCTTTCTGGTCTCATCGATCAATACCCCCACGCGGAGAGCTGCTCCGGCGTCAGCGAGCCCGCACCCGCCGCGGGTGCGCCGGGACGGCCGAGCGACTCCCGGTCGGGGACCTCGCGCCCGAGCATCTTCGCCACGTAGCGGCCGATTATGTCCACTTCCACATTCACGCGCGCGCCCTCGCGCAGATCGCCGAGGGTGGTTGCCTCCCACGTCACCGGGATGATGTTCACCGTTACCTCTGTTCGATCGAGACGAGCGATGGTGAGGCTCACCCCGTTGAGCGCGACTGATCCCTCGCGGACGACGTAGAGTTCGAGACCCTCGGGCAGATCGACGGTGAGGTATCCGTTCGCTCCGTCGCGCGAGATCGCGATGACCGTCGCCGTCGCGTCGACATGCCCCTGAACGAAGTGCCCCCCGAGTCTCGTCTGCGGCGTGACCGCACGCTCGAGATTCACCCGCCGACCCACGCCGAACTCGCCGAGCGTCGTCTTCCTGAGCGACTCGGCAAGCGTATCGACGGAAAAAGCCGACGATTCGACGGCGGCCACCGTCTGGCAGGCACCGTCAATGCCGACCGAGTCGCCCACGGACAATCCCTCGAGCACGGTGCGGCAATCGACGCTCATCCGCTGGTACGCCCCGGATCGTGACACGGACCGAATGCGCCCGGTCTCTTCAACCAGCCCGGTGAACATCGTGCATCTCCTTGGACAGACAGCCCCGTACCGCGTCGAGCCACCCGGCCCGATCGGCTTCGAACACCTGTTGGTCTCCAACGGCGCGCCACCGAACCCGCTCGAAGCGCACCGCGCCAGCAGGATCCCTGACCCCGAGGTCACCGACGAACGGCACGCCGTTTCCCATCAGGATGGGCGCGACGTAGAGCGTGACTCGGTCGAAGCTGGACGAGGAGATGAGCGAAGTCGTGAGTGACGAGCCGCCTTCGACAAGGATCGAGCCAATGCCGTGCCCGAGGAGCATCCGAAGCGCGGGTTCAACCGGCACCGACCTCCCCTCGCCCGCGTCACGGACGTCGATAACTCGTACACCGGCTTCCTCGAGCGCTTCGGCCCGAGTCTTCCATCGGACCTCTCCAGGCCTGTTTGCCCCAAGGACGATAAGCTCATCGGGTCGTTCGCGTACGAGTCGTGAAGCGAGCGGGATGCGCAGATGCGTGTCGAAGACGACCGCAGTCGGCTGCCGCTCTGTCCGCTGTGCGCAGTCGAGTCGGACGGTGAGCAGCGAATCGTCGGCCAGAACCGTCCCGATCCCGACGGCTACCGCGTCGACGCGCCGGCGCAGGCTGTGGACCTCGCGCCGTGCAGCGTCGTCGGTTATCCACTTGCTCGCGCCGCCGGCCGCCGCGATCCGACCGTCGAGGCTCATCGCGCCCTTCAGGTGAACGAAGGGACGTCCGACCGCCAAACTCGTGTTGAAGGCGGCGTTCAGCTCCCAGCACCGGGGGTCGTCGGCCACGTCGACGTCTACTCCGGCTGCCCGCAACTGCGCGACGCCGTCACCCCGTACG
>SLST01000027.1 GCA_007130265.1 Spirochaetales bacterium | reverse complement strand
TCCTTGTGCCCGACCAACTCGGGCGCTTCGAGACGATCGAAGGCCGAGCTGCCGTTGTGCGGCGCTTTGAGGTAGGCGGAGATCTCGGCGGTTCCGCGGTACGCGACCGACGCGTGCGGCGGACGTCCCCTTGTATGGAGAACCGCCCCGATCGCGCCCATCGAGGCGTAGTGGTCCGGGATAATGAGCTCGTCTTCGGAGAGTCCGAGCACCTCGCGAAACGCGCGCACCACACCGGCATTCGCGGCGACCCCTCCCTGGAAAAGGACGGGCCGCACGAGCTCGCGGTTGCGCGCGAGGTTGCTCTTGAAGTTCCGCGCGACGGCGAAACACAGGCCGGCGACGATGTCGTGCACCGGAGTCGCGATCTGCTGCAGGTGGATCATGTCGCTCTTCGCGAAGACGCTGCAACGGCCGGCGATCCGCGGCGGATCAACCGACTTCAGCGCCAGCGCTCCGAACTCCTCACGGATCGAGACGCCTATCCTGTTCGCCTGCTGATCGAGAAAAGACCCGGTGCCCGCGGCGCACACGGTGTTCATCGCGAAGTCGGACAGCCGCGGACGAGGCGAATCCGGTTCGGCCTCGAGGATGATCAGCTTCGAGTCCTCGCCGCCCATCTCGATAACCGTGCGCGCCTGCGGGTACAGTTGGGCCGCCGAGGTCGACTGGGCGACGATCTCGTTCACGTAATGACCGCCCACGAGCTCGGCCGCGAAGGCACCACCGGTCCCGGTCGTCGCGACGAGTCCTATGCGCTGCGGCGGGTACTCGGCAGACAGCTCGTCGAGCACATCGCGGAGCGCCTGAAACGGCTTTCCGTGGCAGAGCGTGTAGCGCTCTTCGACGATGCGACCGTCCGAGTCCATGAGCACGGTGTTCACGGATATTGAGCCGACGTCTATTCCAAGCGAAAGCTGCATCATCCCCCCCTCTTCCCTCTTCCCGTGGTTCCCTTCGCGCCCATAGTACCAGACGGCATGGAAGACACAACACCCCCGGGTCCGGACGGGCTTGGACGGCTCACAGCAACCATGAGAGAACCAGCGGCATGACCATCGCAGTGAACAAACCGTTCAGGCAGAGCCCGACACTCGCGCTTGCGCCCTGCAACTCGCCCTCCTGAAGGGCCCGCGCCGTGCCTATCCCGTGCGCCGCGGTCCCCAGGGCCAACCCGAAGGCCACGGGATCGGTCACACCGATGAGCCTGAGCACGATTGGCCCGACTACCGCACCCATGATGCCCGTGATCACCACGATCGCCGCGGTCAGGGCCGGAATCCCGCCGGACAACTCCGACGCGACGACGGCTATGGGAGTCGTCACCGAGCTCGGTGCCGCTGACACCGCGGACGCCGCGTCGGCACCCATCAACACGAACGGCACCACCGCGCTTACGATTCCCACCAGACCGCCGAACACGACGCCCGTGGCCACACCGGGCAGATTGCGGCGCAGAACCGCTATCTTCCGGTACAGCGGCAGCCCGAGCGCAACGACCGAGACACCGAGGAGCAGATCGATGAGGGCCGTCCCGTCACGGTAGGTGCCATAGTCGATCCCGACGACCGTGAGAACGCCAATGAGAACTGCGATGGAGGTGAGTACCGGGTGCAGCAGCGCAACCGGAAAGCGGCGGTGGAGCGCCTTCGCCGCCCACCAGACGAGACACGTAGACCCGGTGAGGAAGACCGGCCCTTCAATGAGCTCGATGAACGAGAAGTCACCGTTCATTGCTCTCGCCGCCCCCGTCGTGCGGCGTAGCGTGCCGCGATCTCGCACCCCTTGCCGGTGACCACAAGGACGAGCACGAGACTCCCGACGACGGAAATCGAAATGGGCAACCACTCGCGCGCGATCAGGTCGAAGTGGCTCATGATCCCCACTCCGGCGGGCACGAAGAGGAAGGCGAGGTTGTCCACGAGCAGGTCCGCCGCGGACTCGATCCACTCCACGCGTACCACGCCGGCAAGAAGCGCCGCAACGAGAAGCACCATACCGACGACGTTGCCGGGTACCGGGAGCGTCGTGGTCCCCGCAATCAGCGCCCCGATCGCCTGAAACCCGAGTAGTATTCCGAACGCTCGAACCATCCGCACCCTTCCTGTCCGTTGCTGTGGACCGTTCACAGTGTGCCGGGATGACGGGATTGCATCAATCGGGGGCGCCGGATATGGTTCACGATAAGTACACTCATGTTTTCGATGAATGGAGCGGTTTCGGTGACGACTCTGGGTCTGAATATCGGGTCATCGACCCTGAAGGCAATCCTTCTCGACGACGATTCGGTCGCGTGGAGCACGACGGTCGCCCACGACGGTGACGTCGCGGGAGCCGTACGAGGGGCGCTCGAAGAGTGCCCGGCCGGACCAGGCGTGCGGGCGCTGGTGACCGGCAGTGAGGGGCGGCGGCTTCTGTCGCTCGCCGGCACGATCGAGCCGATCTGCGTGGAGGAGGCCCTCGGATTTCTCGGCTGCGACGTCGGCGCCGTGGTGAGCATGGGAGGTGAGAACCTCACCGTCTACACCATCGGGGCCGATCGCCGGATCACCGGCAGTTTCGCGGGGAGCAAGTGCGCGTCCGGGACGGGCGAGTTCCTGCGTCAGCAGCTCGCGCGGATGGACATGGGTCTCAGCGACGTCAATGCCGTGCCGGATGACGCGCGCGTGTTGCCCCTTTCGACACGCTGTTCGGTCTTCATGAAGAGCGACTGCACGCACCGACTGAACAAGGGTGAAGCTACGAAGGACGAGATCGTCGTCTCGTTGAGCAACGTCATGGCGGGCAAGGTGGTCGACTTCCTCGCGCGGGCCCGGATTCAGGAGGGCCCCGTCCTGCTCACCGGCGGAGTGACCCGGAACCGTCACATCATCCGGTTCATCCGGGAACAGGCCCCTGAGGTGGCGTTCATCGTTCCTGACTACGCCCCCTGCTTCGAGGCGCTTGGTGCTGCGCTCCTCGCCCGGACGAAGGGCGTCGCATTGCCGGAGACCGAAGCGATACTCCGCTCGAGTGAGGTCCGGCTCACCCGTCTCGAGCCGCTCACCCGTGGGGAAGAACGGGTCACGGTCTTCGACGACGTGTCCGCTTCGGTGGAAGCGGGGCGAGAGTACATCCTTGGCGTCGACGGGGGATCGACCACCACGAAGGCGTGCCTCGTCGACGCGGCGACCGAGCGCATCGTCGCCTCGCACTACGGGCGGACCCATGGCGATCCGATTGGAGCGCTGAAACGGTGCCTGAACGCGATCCGCGAGAAGGTCGCCCACGACACGGGCGGAGCCGATGTCCGTATCTCGCTCGCGGCAACAACGGGGTCGTCGCGCGAGATCCTCGGCGTCTTCCTCGAGACCCACGGCGTGTACAACGAGATCATCGCCCATTCGATGGGAACGACCCACTTCAGGGCCGACGTCGACACCATCTTCGAGATCGGCGGACAGGATGCCAAATACGTGCTCCTCGAGAACGGAGTCCCGATCGACTACGCGATGAACGAAGCCTGTTCGGCGGGTACCGGGTCGTTCCTCGAAGAGTCGGCGCAGGGGGATCTCAACATCAGCGAAGCGAAGGATATCGCGGCGGTCGCCCTCGCCGCAAAGGCTCCGCTCAAGTTTGGCGAGCACTGCTCGGCCTTCATCAACTCGGATATCCGAAAAGCGGTCCAGCAGGGAGCTTCGCGCGAGGATATTACTGCGGGCGTCGTCACGTCGATCGTCTCGAACTACCTCAACCGCGTCGTCGGGTCGCGCACGATCGGCAGGACGGTCTTCCTCCAGGGAGGTGTCGCGAAGAACGTCGCCGTGCCGCTCGCCTTCGCGACGCTCATGGGCCGCGAGATTCTCGTGCCTCCGCACCCGGAGCTGATGGGGTGCTTCGGCGTCGCGCTCCTTGCGAAGCGCAAGCACAAAGCGGGGCTGCTTCAGACGGGCGGCTTTGACCTCGCCGCGCTCGCCGATCGCGAGGTCATCCCCGACCGCGTCTTCACCTGCAAGGCGTGTGAGAACCGGTGTCCGGTCAAGGTCCTCAAGGTCGACGACCAGACCTACCGCTTTGGAGGCCGATGCAACAAGTACGCGAATACGCGTCGGCCCCGGACGGACACCCCCGTCATGGACTACGTCGCGGCGCGACAGGAACTGCTCTTCCGCACCTGCGCCCCCGATCCGGCGACCGTCGTTCAGCGGCGGCCGTTCACCGTGGGGATCCCGCGGTGCCTCTCGGTCCATACGCTCTATCCGCTCTACGCATCGTTTTTCCACGCGCTCGGGATACGATGGTTCCTTTCCGACGAGGTGCTCCACGAGGGTATTGCCCGAGTGGAGAGCGACTACTGCTATCCGGCCGAGATTGCGCACGGCGCGGTTGCCGACGTCCTTCAAAAGGGCGCGGACTACATCTTCCTCCCGCACCTTCGCGATCTGCCGAGTCTCGAGGAATCGGTGCACGCAACCTTCTGTCCCATCACCCAGGGCCTGCCGTACTACCTTGGCAAGGCGTTTCCGGACGTGCCCGCCGAGCGATTCCTGCCGCTCGTCGTCAGCTTCAAGCATGGCCCGCAGCCGGCGCTCGAACAGTTCAAGGGACTAGGAGATCGACTCGGGATCAGCGCGCAGGAGATCGCCTACGCCTTTGACCAGGCGTGCCATCGCCAGGAGGAGTTCCTCAGACGCGCCCGTGAGCTCGGGCGGCAGGCGCTGCGCGAGGCTCGCAATGCGGACCATCCGGTAGTCGCACTGCTCGGCAGACCGTATAACGCGTTCACCGGCGAGGCGAACATGGGCATCCCGCGCAAGCTCGCCACCCGCGGCTGTTCGATCATTCCCTTCGACATCCTCCCGCTCGATGACGAGGAGATCCCGCCCAACATGTACTGGTACTACGGGCAGCTGGACATGAAGGCTGCGGCGATGCTGCGAAAAGAACCGAACATCTACGTGACCTATGTCACCAACTTCTCCTGCGCCCCGGACTCGTTCATCCTGCACTATCTGAAGTGGACCATGGGCTCCAAGCCCTTTCTCGTCCTGGAGCTCGACTCCCACACCGCGGACGCGGGGATTGACACTCGAATCGAGGCGTTCCTCGACATCATTGAAGGGTACCGCAGGCGCCGCGGCACCGGCGAGCCGCGCCGTTCCGACGACGGGTGGCGGTTCGTCTCCAACGGCCGCGACGCGATCCACCTTCACCATACCGGCACGGGCGAGCGCGTACCGGTGAAGCACAACAATCGCGTGACGGTCCTCCTCTCGAACATGGGAAGCCTCTCGACCGACCTCTCCGCCGCGGTGCTGCGGGCGTCGGGAATCGGGGCACGCGCGCTTCCGGTGCCCACCTCGAAAACCCTGCAGATTGCACGAGCCCACGCCTCAGGGAAGGAGTGCGTTCCGTCGCATCTGGTTCTCGGCAGCGCGCTCGAGTTCATGATGTCGCCTGACTACCGGAAGGACGAGCTCTACCTCCTCTTCGTTCCGGTCACGACGGGCCCGTGCCGAACTGGTCAGTACTACGTCTTCTTCGAGAACGTTCTGCGTGACCTCAAGGTTGACAACGTCGTGCTCTTCACGCTCGGGGCGGACACGTCGTACGGGGAGATCGGACCGCGTTTCGCCCGCGACGTATGGTGGGGACTCGTTGCGGCGGACTATCTGAAGGACGTCCGCTCGGCGTTGCTCGCCTGCGCCGCGCAGCCGCGGGCCGCCGCGGCCCGTTTCGACGAGCTGTGGCAGACGGTCGTCGGCGAGGTGGAGGGCGACCTGCGACGATTGCTACCGGGTCTGCGACGCCTGGCAGGAGAGGTTGCGCGGATACCGGCACGGACGGCGCTGAGAGAGTGCGCGAAGGTGCTCGTGGTGGGGGAGATCTACGTCCGGCGCGACGACTTCGCGGTGGACGAGCTGGTGGAGCTGATGGCTTCGCGGAAGATCGTGGCGAAAGTGTCGGGGATTGGCGAGTGGATTCACTACCTCGACTTCGTCCGTTCGCGCGAGCTTCGAAAGAAACTCGCGTCGCTCCCATGGTACGCGCGCTCGTTCTCGCCCGCCGCCACGAAGCTCCGTCGGCTCCGCCTCGAGATGCTCTGGAAACGCGTGGTGGCACGTCGCATCCGGCGGGCTCTCGCGCCGTCGCGCCTCTTGCCCCACGCCCCGGAGAGCATGAAACGCATCATGTCCAACACCTCCGGACACTTCATGAGCCACGAGCTCAACTCCGAAATCGCCGTCTCGTGTGGCGCTGCCGCGACGGCAATGCAGGACGGATACGCCGGCGTCGTGAACATATCCCCCTTCGCCTGTTTGATCGGACGCGTGATCGAGGGTATCTATACACCATGGGCGCGGGAGCGGCGTTTCCCCACGATATCAGTGGAGATCGACGGCAACCCGCTGCCTCCCGGAATCGTGAACAAGCTGGAGATATTCATGGTGAATGTGTTACGATTCCGTTCCCGCAACGGCGCGGAAGACTTTGTGGAAACCCAGGAGGTCGCCGGGTGAAACCGACGAGACAATCCTTTGCCTTTACGACCGTCGATCTCGTCACGATCGGCATCAATACGTTTCTCGCACTCATGCACTTCGTCTTTGCCTCGGATCCGACGAACCTCTTCCTGGGTCTCGCGTTTCTCGCGGCGAGCGGCGTGACGCTCGCCTTTGCCGCGGCGGATGCCCGCGGTTCCATCCGGCGCGGCACGGTGCTCCACTTCCTCCGGCTCTTTCATGTCCAGGCGCTCTATGCTCCGTACTTCATGCGGGTCATAACGCTCTCACAGCTGGTCTGGGGCGGACAGTCGTTCGACTCGTTCTTCTTCAGGATGGAGGAGGCGGTGTTCGGGGTACAGCTCGCGCTCGTGCTCCCGGAACGGTTCGGCCACCTGCGCGCGCTCAACGAGCTCATCTTCTTCGCGTACTTCGCCTTCTACGCGCTGCTCTGCTTGCCCGGATGGGTACTCTATCTCAAGCGCCGCTACCGCGAAGCCGAGCGTGCGCTGTTCACCATCACTGCGTCATTCGGGCTGCTCTACGTCTGGTACGTCTTCTTCCCCGTCCACGGTCCCAAGTACTACATCGAAGAACTGCATGCGCGGTGGTATCAGGATCTCGACGGCTATGTCTTCACCCCGCTGATGCGCACGATCTTCGAGGACGCGAATCTGGCCGGCGCGGCGGTACCCTCCTCGCACGTCGCGATTTCGACGATCGCGACGATCCTCGTCGGCCGATCGGTGCCGCGCCTCTTGCTCGCCTTCGTCCCGATCACCGCGGTGCTCTACGTCTCCACCGTCTATATCTACGCACACTACGCGGTCGATGTCCTGCTCGGGCTCGCCGTGGTGCCGCTCCTGCTCCTCGCGTCGCACGCACTCCACACGCGGCTCGAACTATGGTTGTCCCTAGGCCGTCCGGCGGCGATCGAAGGAGCGTGCGCGGCGGACAACGAGAGGACGAATACACGGAGACCAGCTTCATGACCGCTCGCGACCGGGTCCTCGCGGCCGGTCGAAGCGAATCGGTCGACCGAGTTCCCGTAACCCCCTACATGGGAAACTACGGCGCCTCGCTCGCCGGTGTTCCGGTGGACGAGTACTGTGCGGATGCATCCACGATGGCCGACGCTCAGATCGCGGCGCAGCGTCTCGTCGGCCATGACATGCTCGTCGCGCAGTCGGACGGCTACTATATGGCGGAGGCGCTCGGGATGCGCACGACCAGACGACCCGGCACGACGCCGGCGCCCGCAAGCCGGCCGCTCGCCGACCTCGCGGGCGTCGAGACTCTGGCCGTTGCGAACCCCTGGCGGGACGGCCGGATGCCGGTCTACCTGGAGGCGCTTCGAACCATGCGGGCGACAACCGGCGTGCGCCTCGCGATACGCGCATGCGGCACCGGACCGTTCTCGCTGGCCGGGCATCTGATGGGGCCGGACGCGCTGGTC
>SLST01000488.1 GCA_007130265.1 Spirochaetales bacterium | reverse complement strand
GCGATGAGAAACCTCCAGGAGATGATCCGGTACGCCGACTCCGGCGTCTGCAGGCGGGTACAGCTCCTCGCGCACTTCGCACAGGAACACGCCGGCGGATGCGGGGGATGCGACGTCTGCGAGGGCGAGGTCGCCATGAGCGACCAGACGGTTCCCGCTCAGATGGCGATGTCCGCGATGGTGCGCACCGGAGAACGCTTTGGCGCGCATCACATCGTGGACATCGTCACCGGCGAGACGAGCGAACGGGTGCGCAAACTCGGTCACGACCGCCTGCCTACCTTTGGCGTGGGCCGCGAGCACGACCGCAGGTGGTGGGTCCACCTCGTACAGGACCTCGAGAGCGCCGGTCTCGTGCGCAGGCGCGACGGCGCGAAGAGCGGTCTCGTGATCTCGCGCGCCGGAAAGACGGTCCTCAGCGGTGGGGAGCGGTTCCATGCCGCCGATCGCCCGGAGAAGCCCGCCGCGCGGGCGAAGACGACCGAGTCCGAGCTCGGCCCGGAGGCGCAGCGGCTGTTCGAGCGGCTGCGCACCCTGCGAACGAAGCTCGCCCGGGAGCGAAGAGTTCCGCCGTATGTCATCTTCAGCGACAGAACGCTGCGGATCATGGCGTCGGTTCAGCCGCACGATCGAGCTACCCTGCTCGAAGTCCCCGGGGTGGGCGACCACAAGGCCGAGACCTACGGCACGTTCTTCCTCGAGGAGATCGGCTCCGCGGGCTCCTAGGCCGACTCGATCGCCGACGGCTGCCGGCATCTGATGCGGCCGGGAACCCGAACGCGTTCCCCCACCGGAAGCTCATGCTCCTCGTCGTCACGGCCGACCGCGACGAGTGCCTTTCCCACGGTCGTCTCGCGCGTTACGTAGGCGATCGACTCCTCTCCCTCACAGACCACTTCAATAAAGAGGTCCTCGCCCTGATGGGTGATTCTGAATGCGATGCGGGTCCAACTCGCGGGAAGCCTTGGCTCCACCACGAGGCGGTCGCGAAAGAGGTTGACGCCGGCGAAGGCGGTCAGCACGAGATCGATAGAGCCCGCCATAACGCCGCAGTGGATTCCTTCGAGCGTGGTGCCTCCCTGGGTGTCGTAGATGTCGCTTCGCAGGCACTCTAGAAACCAGCGCCACTGATCGTCCTCGTGCTCGTCGAGATACCGCAGGATCGCCGAGTGCACGATCCAGCTGAGCGTCGAACCATGACTCGTGCGCGGTTCGTAGTACTCGTAGTTCCGGCGAAGGAGCTCGTTGCCTTCGGGTACGTCGTAGCCCATGAGCTCGAGCATGTGCACCACCTGGTCTGGAGCGAGCAGGTAGAACAGCATCAGGACGTCGGCCTGCTTGGCGACCTTGTACCGGTCCGGGGAGTCGCCTTCAGCTTTCAGAATCCGGTCCATCCGCCGGATTGCGCCATACTTCTCACGATACGCGTCCCAGTCGAGTTCCTCGAGCTCCATGTAACCGTCGAACTGGCTGATGAGACCCTCGTCGTCGATCACCACCGTCAGGCCGCGGGCGACCGCTTCCCACTGCTCGGTTTCCGCCTGCTCGAAACCGATCTGGTCGGCGAGCCGACGCTTGACCCCTTCCGGCCGGTGCTCCCAGGTCTCCGCTATCTTGTGGAGCAGCCAGGCTGCCATCACGTTGGTGTACGCATTATCGCGAAACCCCCCTTCGTCGAGCGGTGCGTCCGGGTGCTTCTCGTGGAACTCGTCGGGCCCCATAACCCCGCGGATGTGGTAGCGCCGGTCGTGCTCGTCGTACTCGGCGATACTCGCCCAGAAACGGGCGATCTCGATCAACAGCTCCATTCCGTGATCGTGGAGGAACTGCTCGTCACCGGTCGTGTAGAAGAACGTGTAGACGTCGTAGGCGATGGAGATGGAGACGTGGCGCTGCAGGTGGCTGAGATCCGGATCCCACTCGCCTGACTTGGGATTGTAGTGGAGATCCTGGCTCTCAGGCCCGCCGGTGTCCGCGCTCTGCCACGGGTACATCGCCCCTCGGTAGCCGGCCGCCCGCGCAAGCTTGCGTGCGGCCTCCAGCCGGCGGTACCGGTACAGCAGATGACTCTTCGCAACTTCGGGTAACCGCACGGTGAAGAACGGCGTGATATACAACTCATCCCAGAAGATGTGCCCGCGGTACGCTTCACCGTGCAGGCCTCGAGCGGGGAGCCCGACATCAAGCTTCACGTTGTGGTGGCTCGCGGTGGACAGGAGATGGTAGGCATGCAGGCGCAGAACCCGCTGCGCAAACTCGTCGTCCTCGACTACTACGTCGGCGTAGCGCCACAGATCCTCCCACCGCTCGCCGTGCAACCGCCGCTCCTCTTCGTACGAGTCGGCGTCGGCGATCAGCGCCTCTGCCTCTCGAGGAGGATCGTCGGAGTCGTAATCGACGTCGGTGTAGATCGCAACGAGCTTCGTCAGGGCGAAGCTCGATTCGGGTTCGGCCTGGACGGTGAAGGTCTCGGTGGCCCGGGCGTCGTCGAGATCGACCGAGCGCGCGGGCTCGTCGCCGGTCTCCGGGACGAGAGCCACCCGGGCGCGCATGCAGACTGCATCGCCGCCGTTCCTCGTGCGCATTGCGAGGTACACGCCGTCCTCGCGCTGCTCGGCGTCGGCCGGCTCGAGATGGTGCTGCTCGAGGTCGCGGTAACGCTCGACGAGGTAGTTGCGCACCTCACCGTCCAACGACGAACGAATCGTGAGCTCCCCAGAGTAATTCAGGGGCTTGACGACGAATCGCATCGCGGCGAGGTGGGCGCTCTCCATACTCGCGAACCGTTCGCTCGTGATTCGCGTCTCGCGTCCCTGCCCGTCCCGAAGGGTGAGCGTACGATGAGTCACCGCGTGTCGCAGATCAGTCCAGTGCTCGAAGTCGAGCACCTCGCAGGTGTGCGGTGAGAGCCGTTGCCCTCCATCTATCTGCACCGTCACCGCCGTCCAGTTCGGACAGTTGACGAAGTCGCTGTTCACAATCGTGCGGCCCTCGATCTCAGTCTCGCCGCGATTGTAGAGACCGGCGACGTAGGTCCCTGGATAGTGCACGTCATCGTCGATCGGCTCGCTCTCGAGCGATCCGCGGGTCCCGAAGTACCCGTTCCCGACCGTCGTGAGCGCCTCGCGGAGTCGTTCCTCTTCCGGGTCGAAGCCCTCGTAGTGAAGCCGCCACATAGCATCATTCCTCATAGTGCCGCCTCTCCTTTGCCGCTTTTCCTATTGCCGCCCTCCCGCGTCGTCGCGCTCGAGCGCCACGCGATGCAGCGCGGCAACGAGCGCGTCCGGAGTCGAGACGAAGTGGCTGCGGTCGGCTGCTTCAGCCACCTTTCGCCGCAGTTCCTGGTCACCCGTCACAAAGATGGCGCCGGTTCGCTCGCGGCCGCCGAGCTCGACGACCTTCTCGACCATCGGCAGGTCGGAGGAGGTGTCGCCACAGACCAGGCAGGGCGAATCGGCGAGGCGCAGACCGAGCGCCTCGTCGAGGTAGGCGAGCCCGTCGCCCTTGGTGAATCGTCGACCCCCCTCCACGGTGAGCATGATCTCGACGTCCTTGCCCGTGTCCTCGATCCCGAACATGACCCCCTCGGGGTCGATGTCGCGAACGGTCGACCGGATGGCCTTGAGAAACTCGGCCGACAGCTCCTGCGGTATCGATCCGTGGATGTCCTGCCGCGCGACGGTCGTCTGGCCGAACTTGTGTTGCAGTCCGGAACCGATCAGCGCAAAGGTCGCGAACTCTCGTCGCGAGAGGAGAGCGTCGATACGGCCGTTGAGCTTGCCGATCGCACGCTCCTGCTCGTCGCTGAGCTCAAGCGCTCCCCGGTTGCCTTCCCGATCGCAGTACTCACGCCCGAGGCTCCCGGCGTAGTTGGTGCTGTGCTCCGGCATCGCGCTCATCGCGAGCAGCCCTTCCTCGAAGAGCGGCGCGGAGGTGAGCAGAACGGGCACGGCGGGAACCGCCCTCACGAACTGCGTGAGATAGGCGGCATTCCACACCGACTGATGGCTCGACCGGTAGCGTCCGCAGTAGTTGTTCACCGTCCCGTCGCGGTCGCTCACGAAGGAGTGCGTCTCCTGCGATCGCAGGAATTGTACGGTACGCTCGACCTCCTCGGCGAATCCATCGTGAAGCCGCGACAGGTAGTCAAGGAACTCCTCGTCGGAGTGCGTCAGAAAGTAGACGTCTTTCTCGAGCTCACTTCGTTCGTAGTCAATCGTCACCGTTACGGGGCGCCCGGCGGCATCAAGCCGCTTGTCGACCGCATCGCCGGGCAGGTCGTCCATCGCGGCGAGAGCATTCTTGAGAGACTCGACGTGGCGACCGTGGTGCGCCTGCATCAGGTAGTAGCCGGTGATCATCCGCCGAACCGTCTGAATCGAGTCCATGAACTCGTAGAACTGGGAGAGGCTTCGCATCTGGGAGCAAAGTAGACGATCTGCCGCGGTTGGGATATAGCCTGATCGGGTTACGAACGTGCCTCATAGAGGTCGCGATAGAGCCCGCCGGCAGCCATCAGCTCGTCGTGGGTGCCGAACTCCTTGATGCCCACGTCGGTCAGCACGACGATTCGATCCGCGTTCTTGATCGTCGACAGTCGGTGAGCGATCACCAGCGTCGTTCTGCCGAGCGAGAGCTCGTTGAGCGCCGCCTGGATCTTCGCCTCGGTCTCGTTGTCGAGGGACGCCGTCGCCTCGTCAAGGAGGAGAACGGGCGGATTCTTCAGAAAGGCGCGGGCGATCGCGATCCGCTGCTTCTGACCTCCGGAGAGTCGAATGCCCTTCTCGCCTATCTCACTCTCGTACCCCTCGGGCAGCGTCGTGATGAACTCGTGGATATTCGCCCGCTGCGCAGCCTCGACGATCTGGGTCTCGCTGGCATCCACGTCTCCGTAGAGGATGTTCTCCTTCACGGTGCCGGTGAACAGGAACACATCCTGCTGGACGATACCGATCGCGCGGCGCAGCGAGGCAAGCGTCACATCCCGGACATCCACGCCGTCGATCGTGATCGCTCCGGCGGACACGTCGTAGAACCGCGGGATGAGATTGCAGAGGGTCGTCTTTCCCGCCCCGGAGGGCCCTACGACGGCGACGGTCTTGCCGGCCGGCACGTCGAGGTTCACGTGTCGCAGGACGTGCGCGTCGTTGTCGTATGAGAAGGTGACGTCGTCAAACTCGATATGCCCCTGCACATGGGTGAGATCACGTGCGTGCGGCGAGTCCTGAACGTCCGGGGCCTCGTCGAGAATCTCCATGAATCGCCTGAACCCGCTCATCCCCTGCTCGAACTGCTGGGTGAAGTTGGTCAGCCGGCGGATAGGCTGCAGGATGAGTCCGATGTACAGAACGAAGGCGACGAGGTCCCCGACGACGATGACCCCTTCGTAGATCAGGTAGCCGCCGTACCCGATCACGAGAACATTCAGCAGATTCGTCAGGAACCCGAGACCCGTCATGAACCGCGACATACGCCGGTACGCGAAGTACTTCGCGTGCTTGAACATCGTGTTCGAGCTCTGAAACTTGCCGATCTCGTACTGCTCGTTCGTGAATGCCTGGACGACACGGTTCCCGGAGATGCTGTTCTCCACCTGCGCATTGACGTCGGCTATCTTCTCCCGCACCTCCCGGAACGCCTGCTGCATCGCGCCGCGCTGAGTGACGGCGAACCAGACCATGACGGGGATGAAGGCGAGCATCACGAGCGCGAGTCGCCACTCGATGGCGAAGAGCACCCCGAGCGATCCGAGGAGCATCACCGAGGAGAGGAAGATGTCCTCCGGCCCGTGATGCGCGAGCTCGGTGATCTCGTTGAGATCGTTCACCACACGCGACATCAGCCGCCCGGTGCGGTTGTTGTCGTAGAACCGAAACGAGAGACGCTGCAGGTGCGAGAAGATGTCACGCCGCATGTCGGCCTCCATCCGGATACCCACGACGTGTCCCCAGTAGTTGATCACGTAGGTGAGCGCCGCCACGACGAGGTAGAGCCCGACGAGCACCACTACCAGCCACAAGAGCTGCGAGAGGTCGCGCGAAGGGATGACCTCGTTCAGCATGTGTCGCGTGACGACCGGGAAGACGAGCTCGAGCGCAGCCACGGAGAAGGCGCACAGCATGTCAAGGGTGAACAGCCGCAGGTGGGGCCGGTAATAGGGGGCGAAGCGCCGTACGACCTGAGCGAACCCGAAGTTGGGGACCGAGTCTGTGATGGCCATGGGTCGAGATGGTATCCCGGCGGGGCATACGCGGCAAGGGGCGGACTCTGGTATACTGGCCCGGATTGGGGGTGAAACGGATGAGAGTGCTCATTCTCGGAGGAAGCGGATTCGTGAGCGGGACGCTCGCCCGGCGCGCGCTCGCCGAAGGGCACACGGTAACGACAGTGACCCGTGGCCGCGCCCCTGTGCCGGATGGGACTGCCGCGATCATCGTCGACCGCAAGGACCGCACGGCGTTCGCCGAACGTTTTGTCCGGGAGCGCGGACGGTGGGATCTCGCGATTGACGTCATCTGCTACGAACCCGACGATATGCGCCAGGACCTGGAGGTGATTGCGCCACGGACCGACCACTTCGTGTTCGTCTCCACGGACTTCGTCTACTCGCCGGACGCGCGGCGGATTCCTCAGGACGAGACGAACGCGACCTACACGACGACCGGGTACGGCGCAGACAAGCGCGCGTGCGAGGTGCTTCTCGAAGACGGAGCTCCGGACGGTTTATCGTGGACGGTTTTCCGTCCGAACCACATCTACGGTCCCGGATCTCTGCTCGGCTGTCTTCCGGAACACGCCCGCGATGCCGAGCTGATCGACCGGATCCGCGCGGACGAACCGCTGCGCCTCGTCGGAGGCGGCATCCATCTCCAGCAACCGGTCCTCGCCGATGACCTGGCCCGCCTGTTCCTCGCACAGCCCACCGCCCCGGCTTGCGCGGGGCGCATATTCAACGCGTGCGGACCGGACACGGTCGAATCGCGAGAGTACTACGAGATCATCGCGGAGCGCCTGGGCAAGGACCTGCGAATCGAGGAGATCCCGGTTCGGAAGTACCTCGACCGCGAGCCGCAGAAGGCACCGTTCATCTGTCACCGCGTCTATGATCGCTCCTCATTGCTCGACGCCGGCTTACCGGCACCGGACACGCCTCTGAAGACGGGGTTACACACGCACGTGGATGCGATTCTCGCTGAGTCGGGCGGCTAGAGCGCGAAGAGCCCCCAGATCCCGAGCGGGATGAGGTAGATGCTGAACACCCACAGCCGCCCGCCACGAATGAGGCGCACGAGAAGCGAGAGCGAAAGAAAGCCGAAGACGAGCGCGCCGGCGAAGCCCGCGGCCATCGCCGCCGGCGGGACTGCCGTCCCCAGATCACCAAGGTGCCGCAGCTCCAGGACGAGCGCCCCCACGATCGCGGGGATGGAGAGGAGAAAGGAGAACTCGGCGGCGCGTTCGCGCGAGACACCGCTTGCCAGCGCGGCGAAAATGGTGCTGCCCGAACGCGATATGCCGGGGATCACGGCGAGTCCCTGCACCGCGCCCACGATGAGGGCGTGGCGTTTTCCGACTCCCTCGTACCCGGTCGCGCCGCCGGCGAAGTGGGAGAGGATGAGGAGCACGGCGGTGACGAGAAAGGCTCCAGAGACGATCTTCGGATAGAGGTGCAGGTCGAGTGGCCGGATCGCGAGCGCGATCACGACGGTCACCGCCGTGCCGATGAGCACGAGGAGCGCGAGTTTCAGGTCGACCCGGTCGTCGTCGCTGCTTCGGCGAGCGATCCACCGCGCGAGGGCGACGAGCATTCGCGCGATGCGGACGCGAAAAAAGACGACCACGGCAATCAGCGTCGCGATATGCAGGACGACGTCGTAGAGGACCGGTATCTCGCCTATCCCCATCACCGCGCGCATCACGACGAGATGCCCGGAACTGCTGATGGGGATGAACTCGCTGATCCCCTGC
>SLST01000578.1 GCA_007130265.1 Spirochaetales bacterium | reverse complement strand
TGAAGAAGGCGTTTCAGGACTTCTTCCCGCATATGTCGAGCGCGTACATAAGCATGGCGAAGCTTTTCAAGCGGGACAAACTCTACCCGGTTCTCGCGGTGGAGAAGGTTACCGTCTTCACCAAGGACGGGGATGAGACGGAGAGTGCGCGTTTTCTCGTGCCTTCTGAGAACGAGAACTTCATCTGGATCCAGTGCGAGCTCTTCTCGTATGCCGGTATCGGCGAGATCGAAGGCGGTCACGGTTGACTCGTCGCCGGATCTCGCTGCCCGTCGTGGGCAGGAACGAACGGTACGACATCGCGCCATCCAAGATCATCGCGCTCGGACTCAACTACCGCGACCATATCGCTGAGAGCGAGTCGGTCCGTGTCCAGGGTTTCTCGCACGATGAACCGAGCGAACCGGTGCTGTTCCCCAAGCTTCCGAGCTGCCTGATCGGTCCGGACGAGCCCATTGTTCTGCCGAGAATCGTCGACGAGTACCGGTTTGACGATCCGAGGACCGACTACGAGGCCGAGCTCGCGCTCCTCGTTGGCGCCGAGTGTTCATGGATCGACGAGGAACACGCTCTGGAGTGCGTGTTCGGGTACACGTGCATGAACGACGTCAGCCAGCGCAACATCCAGAACGGTGATCGATCCGGATGGTTTCGCGGCAAGAGCTTCGACACGTTCGGCCCGATCGGGCCGGTGGTTGTTCCGGCCGAGCGGTTGCCGGATCCGCAGAAACTGACGATCGAGTGCCGACTGAACGGAAGGACGGTACAATCGTCGAGTACATCGCACATGATCTTCCCGGTGCGTACGATCGTCAGTTTCGTCAGCCGGAACTTCACGCTCTATCCCGGCGACATTATCCTTACCGGCACCCCGGCTGGCGTGGGCGCGCTGCACGACGGTGATATCGTCGAGGTGGAGATCGAGGGGATCGGCACGCTGCGCAATCCGGTCAGCGCACCCACCCGCGGCTGACCCCCGCGGTGCAGCACATCACGCCAACTCGCCCATGAAGCTTCGCAGCTCGCCGGGATTCTCCAGAAAGTACGACGCGTTCGTCATGCCCAGCCCGATCCGGATCGAGTGGGCTCTTTCGGGAAGGCTCGCGAACAGCTCTTCATCGGTCTGATCGTCGCCGGCCGCGAGGATGAAATCGTAGTCGGTGTGTTCGTGCCAGGTCGCGGCAGCCTGCGACTTGCTCGCGAGAGCGCTTTTCACCTCGAGTACGCGATTGCCTTCGAAGATCGTGACGTTGTGATTCGCCGACACGCTCAGGAGCGCATCACGCAGCTCGGAAACTCGGATAAACGCGAGATCCGGCTCACTGCCCTGATAGTGCCAGGCGAGACCGTACTCCTTGTCCTCGAACCGGCTGCCGGGGGTACGGTCGGCGTGCAGCTGCATGATCGGCGCGAGTTCGGACTTCCAGTCCGGCTCGACCGGCACAAGCTGTTCCCACTCCTCCCCGGCGCGTCTGGTCCACACCCCGTGGCTCGCGATCATCCCCGCCCCGAGCTCGCCGAGATGCTCGGTCATGAACTCCCGGCCGCGACTGCTGATCAGCACGACATCGTTGTTCCGGTTCGCGGTTAGCTTCACGATGAGTCGCCTGAGGTCGGCGTCGGGAACGGCGCGGTCGGGACGATCCATGTACGGCAGAAGCGTGCCGTCGTAGTCGAGCAGGATCAGCCGTCGCTCGGCGGTCGCATACGCGTTGGCGACGCTGCGGCGAGTGGATCCGGCGAGCCGCTTGCTCAGATAGGTCTGCTGGTGTTCGACGGCGGACTCGAGTTTTTCGATGAAGTCGGTCGCCCAGTAGTGGATGTCGTACCGGCGCAGCCGTTCCTGCATCCGGCCGTTTCGTTCCACCTGCTCGGCCGCGGGCATGTCGAGCGCCGTTGCCAGGCCGTGGGCGATATCTTCGACGCTGCTCGCGTTCACGATAATCGCCTCGCTGAGCTCGCGCGCGACACCGGCTGTCTCGCTGACGACGATGACGCCGGGCGTGTCACCCTTTGCCGCGATGAACTCCTTTGCGATCAGGTTCATGCCGTCGCGCAGCGCGGTAACCAGGAGCACGTCGGCCTCTGAGTACAGAGCACACAGCTGCTCGAACGGAAACGTGCGGTAGAAGTAGTGGATGGGGGTCCAGGCGATGGTCGAGAACCGTCCGTTGATGACACTGACCAGTTCATCGACTTCACGTCTCAGTTCCTGGTACTGGGGAACCGCCGTCCGGGAAGGAGCGACAATCATGATCATGCTGACTTTCCCGGAATAGTGGGGGTTCCGTTCGAGGAACCGCTCGTACGCCCGCAACCGCTGAGGAATACCCTTGGTGTAGTCGAGCCGGTCGACCGAGAGGATGATGCGCTCGGCCGGCCGATCGGCATCGATCTGGGCAATCTGCTCCCGAACAGCCGGAAGGTTGATCGAGTTCGCGTACCGTTCGTAATCGATTCCCATGGGAAACACGTCCACTCGAACCATTCGGTTTTCGTAGCGCACGCTCGCAAGATCGTGATCGTACCCGAGCAACCGCCTGGTACTCGAGAGAAAGTGGCGTGCGTAGTCGTAGGTGTGAAAGCCGACGAGATCGGCGCCGAGCAGGCCGCGCAGAAGCTCCTGGCGCCAGGGCAGGAGCCGAAACACCTCGTACGAAGGGAACGGAATATGCAGGAAGTAGCCGACGCGTGCCTGCGGTTCGTGCTCCTTGATCATGGCCGGCAGCAGCATCAGTTGGTAGTCGTGCACCCACACGATATCTTCGGGCTCGAGGAACTGCTTGATCCGCTCGAAGAAGCGTTCGTTCACCTCACGGTATGACTCCCAGTACTCATCGTCATACGTCACGTAGGTCGGGAAGTAGTGAAACAGCGGCCACACGATGTTGTTGCAGAATCCGTAGTAGAACTTCTCCAGGTCCTCGGTAGAGAGGTCGACCGGTACGCACTTGTGGTCGCTGCGAAGGGTCGTCGCGATGGAGTTGCGTTCGTCCTGCGTCAGGGTGTCGGACGGAAGCCCGCTCCAGCCTATCCAGAGGCTGCTTTTCTCTTTGCGCAGCGACGAGAGCCCGGTCGCGAGTCCTCCGACGCTCGGAGTAAAGGTGAAGCCTTGCTCGCTCCGCGACACCGAGGTCGACATTCTATTGGACACGATGATCGTTTTGGCCATACGTCATGGTCCCATGACCGCGTGGGCGCAGTCAAGTCGACAAGCTTGCGGCCGAGGAGCGAGCCAGGTATAAATCGACGGATGGAGCAGACACATGGCGGTCGGGAGGTCATGCACTTCCTGAAGAGCCTCGGGTACCCGGAGTTCCGGTTTCACCACGCATTCAACCACTTCGACTTCGTGAGGCCCGCGAGGCGGATCCTGGTCATCGGGCCCATGGGCTCGGGCAAGACCGAGTACTCGTCGAGGGTATGGCGCGATTCGCAGGTAGTCCTCGGAAAATCAGAGGTCCTCGCCGGGCACACAACGACGTCAGGCGCGGATCGTCGTCGCGTGTTCGTCGTCCGCTCGCATCTCGACTCGGTCCGGTTCACCTCCTACCCGGACGATGCGCTCGCCTACCGCGGCGGATACGAGCGGTGTGGAGAGAACATCGCGCACATCGGCACGAGCTTCGATCTCGAGGAGCTCCTCAGAACGCATCCCGAGCACGGTACGTGGATCATCGACGAAGCGTCCTTCTACGATGAGCGGCTCGCCTATGTCGTAAATCGAGAGAGTCGCAAGCGCGGACTCATCTTCATCTTTCCCAGCCTGATTCTCAATTTCCGGCGTGAGACCTTCAATGCAACGGCGAGACTCCTGCTCGAGGTCTGTACCGACGTGTTTCCGCTTACAGCCTACTGTGAGCACGAGCAGTGTCTGACCGACAGCTTCTACACCTACCGCTCCTATCGGATAGGCGGCGCCGAATGCCCGGCGCTCTATTTTGATCCTTTGATCATCATAGGCGGAGACGCGGAGAAGGATGATCCGCGCGAGCCGAACTACTGCACCCGCTGCGACGAACATCACTATCTGCCGGGGAAGGAGTACACGTTTCTGGTTCTCAAGCCGCTTGGTGAACGCGCGAGTCGCGGCGAGATTGCACCCCTGCGGGAAGAGCTCCACGCGATGCACTCGTCAATGCGTTCGTCGCGGCTCTTTGCCGATTTCGCCTCGCGATATGGCGAAGCGGAGTCCGTGCACATGAACTCGCTCCTGGTCGATTGCATAGCCGAACGCGCGGTCGTCTACCTTTTCGTTGAGCTGAATCTGCTGTCCGCCGAACAGGTGCGGCAGCTCACGGATGAACTGGGTCTGGACGCGACGTACCTGAAACGACGGCTGGCGGACAACCGAAGGACCGACGTACTGTAGCCGGATGATCGGCCTCGGCGGCGCTGGGGCGCCTTGACAGGAGCCGTCCTGGAAGCTACCGTTCGCCTCTGCATGGAGTGGGCCCGTGAATGAACTGCTATGGCTGGGGATGCTCGGTACGAACTTCCTCGCCATCCTCCTCGCGTACCGACTCTTCGGGAAGCTCGGGCTCTACATCTGGATTCCAATCGCGGCGATCGTGGCGAACATCCAGGTCGTCAAATACGTGGAGCTCGTCGGAATGACCGCGACGCTGGGCAATATCGTGTATGCGTCATCGTTTCTCGTGACCGACATACTCTCCGAGAACTACGGGCGCAGGGAGGCCAACCGCGCGGTCGCCGTCGGATTCGCGTCTCTGATTGCGATGGTCGTCCTGATGAACCTCGCGCTGCTCTTTGAACCGCACCCGACCGACGAAGCCCATCCCCATCTCAGCGCCATCTTCTCGCTCATGCCACGGATCACCCTGGCGAGTCTGGTTGCGTATGTCGTCAGTCAGTACCACGACGTGTGGGCGTACAGTTTCTGGCGACGGAAGCTTCCCGGCGCACAACGTATCTGGATTCGCAACAATCTGAGTACGCTGGTCAGCCAGCTCATCGACAGTATCGTTTTCGCCCTTGCCGCCTTCTACGGAGTTGTGCCCTGGCGTGTTCTCCTCGAGATCATCGTCACGACCTACGTACTGAAGGCAATCGTCGCGGCGGCCGACACGCCGCTCGTCTACCTGGCAAGCCGCTGGCAACGCAAGGGTCTCGTGAGCGATGAAACAGGACCGTGAGACGTTTCGAGTCTATGCGGTAGCATCGGGCAATCGATCATGATATGGTCAGGGGAAGAACTGGAGGGTGTGTGATATCTCAGTTCATTGAAGCGGCAGAGCACGGCCGCCCGGTTTTCATCACGGATCTCCGCCGGGAGCTGCTGGCGGATCCCGCGGCGCGGGTCGAGGCAGTCCTCATCCTGCCCGACGGTGAATCAACGAAGCGGTTCACGATCCCGCTACCGGAGCTTGGACCGCTCAGCGATCGGGAACGGGAGCTCGTTCTCGACTACGTGAGGGCCGAGGTCTACAACCATCTGGCCACGCTTGGAGGGTATGCGCTGACGCTGTACTTTGAGCGGGGCAAGGGCCGGGTCGCGGACCTGCTCGATGAAGTTGTCGAGGCCTTCCAGATCGATCGACCCCGCGCCGAGCGCACCGAGTACGGCAGAATCGTCAACATGCTCGACCGGATCAACGACGCGCTGCATCCGAGTATAGATTCCGGGGAACGCCGGTTCACGGTCGAGCTGTGCGACATCGACGACATGCCCTCCGCGGTCGAGTCCGTCACCTTTTCCGCTCAGCCGACCGATGCCTTCGGTGACGCCATCGAGGGACTCGACGGTACGGTCATCTGTGGTCTTGATATCGGCGGCACCGACATCAAGGGGGCACTCGAGGTTGACGGAACGCTCTTGGCGCTGAAGGAGTACGACTGGAACCCGGCGAGCTACGCCGAGGTCGAGCAGATTATCACCCCGATCGTCACGATCGCCAGACTCCTGCGTGTACGAGCCTCGCTCGAGACGCCGGAGGGAAGGAAGGCGCAGAACGCCGATGAGCTCACAGACGCGGTCTCGCAAGCCCTCGCTCCCGAGGCGTCGATCGAGCTCATGCAGCAGGTCGCATCCCACACGGAGAACGTGCTCGGAGACCGACTGAGACCCTTTGACGCGATCGGTCTCTGTTTCCCGGATGTCGTCATCCGGAACAGGATCGTCGGTGGCGAAGTACCCAAGACCCAGGGTATGCGAAGAAATGCCGCCCGCGATTTCGAGCGGCAGTTCGCGCGGCTCACGGCCCTCGACACGGAGTTGGCCGGGCTCTGTCGCGAGAACGGCGTTGTGATGAACACGAACGACGGACCGATGGCGGCGTTTACCGCTGCGGTCGAGCTCGCCGCGTCCGCGACCCCGGAACTCTGCGCACGCGGGGTATTCGCGCACTCGCTTGGTACCGACCTTGGTACTGGGCTCGTCTGCGCGGACGGCACAATTCCCGAGATACCGTTGGAGGTCTACAATCTCATCCTCGACCTTGGCAGTGACTCGGCGCGCGAGTTTCCTCCCGAGGACCTGCGCAGCCTTGCGAACACCAATACCGGCATACCCGGCACTCCTCAGAAGCTCGCGAGCCAGGCTGGAGCGTTCCGCCTTGCGGACGCCGCATTGTGCGGATCACACCCCGACCTCGTGCGGGAGATCGAACAGGCCGGCTTTGTCGCCGAGGAGGGCGCGCGACTCATGCGTTTCGTCCCGGAGTCGCCGGTTGACAAGCGCAAACCATACCTCGCGTATCTGATGGACCTCGCCGAGACGGTTGAGGAGGTTGCCGAAGTCTTCCGTACGATCGGTGAGTACCTGGCGGTGGTGTACGCTGAGACCGAGTATCTCCTTGGAACCGGAATCCGGCAGCGCTTCCTCTTTGGTCGGTTCGTGAAGATCGCGCGGTGCTTCGAGCTCCTGCAGGAAGGCGCCACGCGCCGCGATTCGGTTGAGCTGATCGCGGCCGACAGCGAGATGGCGTACACCCCCTTGATGAAGGAGCTCGACAGCGACTCGACGTATACGGTCGCTCAGTTCGGCCAGGCGGTCGGGGCGATATACTTCGCCAATTCGGGACGTCTGAAAGCAGACGTCGACTGAGTTATTCCTTCCAGGGGAAGATCATGCCGCGAAGCGTCCGCTTGCCGACTCGCTCGCGTTCATCGATGAGCAGGGCATCCCACGGGATGCTCCTGCGATTCGTGTCCGGATTCTCCTCAAGATAGTCGTACTTCAGCAGACGCAGTTTGACCCCTACCTGATGCCAGATGAGAAGGCCGGTTATGCCCGGCAGCAACAGGGCGGTGAAGACGGAGCCGACGATAATCGCGACGCTCCCGATCGCAAGCGTGAGAGCGAAGAAGGTGTTGTCAAAAAAGATGACAAAGCACTTGCGGATGATCTTGCTGAACTTCGTGTCGAGCTGGGCTCGTATCGGAAAGAAGAACTGACTCGCAAGCGTCCAGATAACGACCGCCCAGAAGAGAAAGACGATCGCGATGAGTCCGAGTATGTTGCCCATGTTTGCATACACGGGAACTCCCACTACCACAACGAGGACGACGACGAGCCACAGGATGGCGAACAGCAGACTCGTGCGCCAAGTCTCCTTGAGGTACTCGTAGACCCTCCCGAACTCGGGTCGTTCATAGTTGGCAATGTCGCGCGCGGCCATCGAGATCGCCCCCATATAGACGATCACGAGGATGCCGCCAATCACCTGGGAAGCGATAGCCGCAATGACGCTGAACTCGACGAGGGTTGAGGGAAGCAGCAGCGGAACGGTCAGAAGTACGATGAACCCGAGGTTCATGATTACCACGCCGAGAAAGTGGTCCCACATGTCGAAGAAGGCCTTCTTCACCATGAATGTCAGCATCGGGTCAATATATGAAGTTTTGGAAGGCTTGTCAGGAGGCCGGTGCGAACATGGCCGGTGCGAACCAACGGATAACCGCGTCGGCTACCTGGTCGCGATCGACGTTCTCAGCGAGGTGATGATTGCTG
>SLST01000497.1 GCA_007130265.1 Spirochaetales bacterium | reverse complement strand
CGCAGGCGCAGGCACTGCTACAGATCGGCCGCATAGCGGCATCCGAGCAACGCGCGCGGACGGTCGTCGCCGAGACCGAAGACTACGAACTCAAGCGTCGGGCGTACGCGACGGTGGCCCGCACGATGCATCTGCGGGGGAGGAACGAGGACGCCGCCCGTCTGCTCGAGACGCTATCCGGACTCGATGGTCCGGACGACGTGGAGCCGGACACGCTTCTGCTGCAGAGCGCGGTGCTCGTCTCGCTCGAGATGTCGGGCGAGGAACCGCTGCGGCGGCTCGAGCGGCTGCACCCGCAGAGTGTCGCTGTGCACATGATCGGCGGTCGACTCGTGGGGGAGGCACCGCTTCCGGCCACGCTGCTCACCGGACCGCGGGATGTCCCCGCCGCCGAGTCGGATAGACCCGAAGCCTCCGGGTCCGGTGAGGCAAGGCCGCAGGCACCGCGAGTCACCGCCATCCAGGTCGGTTCGTTCTCCGACCGCGACAACGCGGTCCACCTGGCTGCCGACCTGCGAGGGCTCGGGCTCGAAACGCACACGGAAACGGTGCACCGTGACGGGAGGTCGCTCGAGCTCGTGTTCGTCTCGGTGCCCGGCGGCACCACCGAGGAAGCGGCGCTCGTCCTCGCTGCGCTCGAAGAGGCCGGTTACCGTGGATTCGCTGTCTACTGAGCGTCTTCGACTGTCATGACCTGCTCGAGCACGAGCTCTGCCTGACCCGTCTCGAAGAACCCTGCGATCCCGAGCTCACCCGGCTCGAGCCGCAGCCGACGGACGATGCGGTCTTCAGACCGGGTCTCACTGAAGGCCATGCGGTACGTCTGCTGGTTCACCGGCAGCCGATTTTCGTCAATGTGCTTCAGCGACAACACCAGATCGTCGCCCATCACGAACAAGGCGAATCCGCCCCGCGAACGGTCGTCGCGGTGACGGTAGGTAAACTCAGGGCTACTGAAGACCACCTCAACGCCATTGTCCGCCCGGTAGAGTCCGCTGAGCTCGATGTCCGAGAGTCGCGCGCCTGCTTCGGAGCGAAGGACGGCGGTCTGCAGCGCCCCGGTCAGGCGTTCGTACGTGCCGTCAAGGCCGTCGGTTCCCTGGATCGAGATCGTGATGCGGTTCAGGTCCCCGACAGTGACGCTCACGAGTCGTCGGACGGTGCGAATCGCCTCGTTCGTGACGAACAGCGATGCTCCGCGTCCGTAGACGGTCTTGGTGGAGCTCGTCCATCGGTACGCCTGCTGCAGATGCCCGCTGTGGAAGACGATCGATCGATCGCGAGGGTCAAAGAAGGCGAGACGCGTGAGATCCGCGTCGGAGGAGCGGAACCAGGGGCCCGCGAGAAAGTGCTCGAACTCCGTCTCACTCCCGGCGAACAGCTCGCGGAGCCGACCGTCGGCAATCTCCTCTCCGGAGAGGGATTCTACGCGGCCGACGACGTAGCGGCGTGCTGAGAAGTCCCAGTAGTACGTCGTCTCGGTCGTGTCAAAGGGATTCTCCGATTCGCGGTCCCGCCGCTCGGCAACGATCGGATAGCTCGGGGCGTTGATCGACTCCATCGCTTCGAACGTCTCGGCTCGAGGCACCTTCTCCACTTCGATCGTCACGTCGGCGCTGATCGAAAGGATCGGTGCGTAGGAGAGCCCGAGCCCGAGCATGTCGCTCGTGCGGCGAAAGACGTCGAGGGTCTGTTCGCCGTCGTTGTTGATGCCGAACGCGACGATCTCCGGCTCATGATCGCCGACGAGGTCGTCGACGTAGACCGAGAAGCTCCGGACGCTCGTAGCGGCGGTCACCCCTTCCCAGGCCCGGATCCAGCTGCTGCGCACCGGGTCGTAGGCGACGACAAGCAGCCGAATGAGGTCGTCCGGGTCGTCTCGCCGTTTGAAGACGATGATCTGCTCTTCTGTTTCGTCCATGTCGAGCGAGACGTCTATGGCTTGAGAGGGAATGTACTCCGCCGGTAGTCGGACCTTCAGCTCGGGCCCGACGCTCTCGGAGCGCGCGACCGAGTCGGCGTCGGTCTCCGAGGCAAGCACGATCCCGCCGCCGCCTCGCGGCGTGATCACGCGGCCGGGATCGCTCAACTGAGCTGGTGCGGTGTTGGTGTCACACGAGGCGTAGAACCAGAGCACCATCGACATAACCAGGAGAACACGCGATCGCATGTGCGTAGTATTGCAGATCGCCGCGCAAGTGAACAGCCGCTTTGACAAGCGAAGCGGTCTCTGTCAGAATACCGCATGGAGACTCGTTCCGTATTCCGCAATCTCTCGCCGATCGATCATCGCTACTATGATGCGAACCCGAGCGCTTTCAGTGAGCTCGCCGACTACCTCTCTGAAGACGCGGCCGTGCGGTACGGTACCCGTGTCGAGGCTGCGCTGCTGCGGCGGCACCTCGACCAACGAGGACTGCTGACCGATGCGCTGGCGGCGACGGTGGACGGTCTCGAGTCGGTGGTGAGTTCCGACGATGTGTACGAGGAAGAGCGCATCACACGGCACAACGTTCGCGCCCTCGTGCGGGTCATCAAGCGCCAGCTTCCGCCGCAGGCGGCGTCGCTCGTGCACGTCGGAGCGACGTCGGTGGATGTCCTCGATACGGCCAACGCGCTGCGCTACCGGGATGCGGTGCGCCGCGTGATCCTTCCTCGACTGCTTCGCCTCGAGCGGCTGCTCATCGGCCTCGCCGCCGATCATGCCGCGACCCTGCAGGTCGGCCGCACGCACGGACAGCACGGCGTGCCGATTACGTTCGGGTTCGCGATCGCCGAATACGTCTCCCGACTCGGCAAGAGCATCGAGGAGATCGCGCGGCGGTCTCTTGAGACGCGCGGCAAGCTCGCCGGCGCGGTCGGCGCCTACAACAGCCTTTCGCTGCTCGTTCGCGATCCTCTCGCCTTCGAAGCTTCGACGCTCGAGACGCTCGGACTCGTGCCGAGCGATCATTCGACTCAGATGGTCGAGCCCGAGTACCTGCTGCGGCTGTTGCTCGAGCTGAACGTTGCCTTTGGGATCATCGCAAACCTCGCCGACGATCTGCGGAACCTGCAGCGGACGGAGATCGACGAGGTGCGCGAACTGTTCACGAGTGATCAGGTCGGGTCCTCGACGATGCCGCAGAAGCGTAATCCCTGGAACTCCGAGCACGTGAAGAGCCTCTGGAAGGCGTTCGCCCCGCGCGTGACGACTTTTTTCATGGACCAGATCTCCGAGCACCAGCGGGACCTGACCAACTCGGCCTCCGGCAGATTCGTCGTCGACTACTTCGCCGGATTGCTCGCCGCGCTCGAGCGGATGAACACGGTCGTCGAGACGCTTCACGTGGATGAGGCGCGGATGCGCGACAATCTGCGCATGACCGGTGATCTCGTCCTCGCGGAGGCCGCGTACACGCTGCTCGCGACCACGGGCCGCGCGGACGCGCACGAGGAGCTGCGAACCGCGACGATCGAGGCTCAGGAGTCGGGCAGCGCCCTCGCTACCGTGCTCCGGGCGCGCGCTGAGCTGTGGAGCGACCTCGCAGCAGCGCTTAGCCGGGTCGGCGCCGACCCCGACCGTTTCTTCGAGGATCCCGGATCGTATACCGGGCGCGCAGCCGAGCGCGCGCGGGCGCTCGCCGATGAATACGCTGATCGCATGAACCAAGTGGAGGAGGGTCTGAAACGATGAGGATCGAGGAAAGCTTCAGCTACGACGATGTGCTGCTCTTGCCGGCCTACGCGGACATTCTGCCCGGAGAGACCGACGTGCGGACAAGGCTCGTCGGCAATATCAGGCTGAACGTGCCGATCGTCTCGGCGGCGATGGACACCGTGACGGAGGCCCGGCTCGCGATTGCACTCGCCCTCGAAGGCGGGGTCGGGGTTATCCACCGGAACATGCGCGCCGCAGATCAGGCCGACCAGGTTGCCGCGGTCAAACGCTTTCTGAACCTCGTGATCGAGAACCCGAAGACGGTCAGGCCGAGTCAGACGATCGAAGAGGTCGCGGCGATCATGCAGCGTGACCGGATCAGCGGACTGCCGGTCGTCGACGAGGATCGGCTTGTCGGCATCATCACGAGCAGGGACATGCGATTCTGCGCCGACTACTCGCTCAAGGTCAGCGATGTCATGACCCCGGATCCCGTCGTCACGGTGGGGACTCCCGATTACGCGAGCGCGCAGGAGAAGTTTAACGTCCACAAGATCGAGAAGCTCCCGGTCGTGGACGCCGAAGGACACCTGATCGGCCTGATTACGGTCAAGGACATCGAGAAGCACAATGCCTATCCCTGGGCGGCGCTCGACGACCACGGGCGACTCCTCGTGGGCGCGGCGGTCGGGACCGCGGACCTCGACGAGCGGATGACCGCGCTCGTCAACGCCCGGGTCGATTTCGTCGTCATCGACACGGCGCACGGCGATTCGAAGGGCGTCGTTGATGCGGTCAAGCACATCAAGCGCACCTATCCGGTGCCCGTGGTCGGCGGCAATGTGGCTACGCGCGAAGGCACGAAGCGGCTGATCGACGCGGGCGCCGATGCGATCAAGGTCGGGGTCGGGCCCGGATCGATCTGCACCACCCGCGTCGTCGCCGGTATCGGCGTCCCGCAGTTCTCCGCGGTTGTCTGGGCGGCCGAAGAGGCGGCAGCCGCCGATATCCCGGTCATCGCCGACGGCGGGATCAAGTTCTCGGGCGATATCACCAAGGCGATTGCGGCCGGCGCGAGCACGGTGATGATCGGAAACCTCTTTGCGGGCCTCAAGGAATCACCGGGACGGGAGATCATCTATGAAGGCCGGATCTTCAAGTCGTACCGGGGCATGGGTTCGCTTGGTGCGATCAAGGCCGGCAGCGGCGACCGCTATCGAATGTCGGACAACGAGGAGCCGGTTCCGGAAGGCGTTGAGGGACGCGTGCCGTACAAGGGAGAGCTGCGGCCCTTTGTGCATCAGCTGGTCACCGGCTTGCGCAAGGGGATGGGGTACTGCGGATGTCGCACGCTCACCGATTTGCGGGCCTATCAGAATTTCGTTAAGATATCGCCGGCCGGCTTGAAGGAAGGTCATGTCCACGATGTGTCGATCACGCAGGAGCCGCCCAACTACTCACGATAGGAAGCATCATGAAGATAGTCGTTATCGGCGCCCAGTGGGGTGACGAAGGAAAGGGCAAGATCGTCGACTACCTTGCCGAAGAGGCTCGCGTCGTCGTGCGCTACTCCGGTGGGGCGAATGCCGGGCATACGATCGTCCAGGGTGGGCAGACGTACAAGCTGCATCTTGTACCGTCGGGCATCCTTTCGGAGAAGACGGTTGTCGTACTCGGCACGGGCATGGTCATCGATCCGGGCGCGCTGTTCGAAGAGCTCGACACGCTCACGACACAGGGCGTGAAGTGGGAGGGGCGCGTGCTCGTCTCGGATCGGGCGCATCTCGTCCTTCCCAGGTACCGGGAGATGGACCGGGTGAAGGACGCAGAACGCCTGCAGCCGCTTGGCACAACGGGCCGCGGAATAGGCGTTGCGTACGCGATGAAGGCGTCCCGCGATGGAATACGCGTTGCCGACGCCGACGAGCCCGCCGTGCGCGAGCGGCTCGACACGGAGTCGCGGGCCTATCTCGAAGAGCACATGGAGCGCCTTCGGCCGATGGTGGTTGATCTCGTCGATTTCATGGCGCACACGTCCGCTGATGATCGCGTGCTCTACGAAGGAGCACAGGGTGCGCTGCTCGACCTCGATCAGGGCACGTATCCGTATGTCTCTTCCGGATACTCGGCAGCTGCCGGGGCGAGCCTGGGGGGTGGCATCGGGCCGCGTCAGATCGACCGCATCATCGGTGTGTTCAAGGCGTATTCCACGCGGGTCGGCAACGGTCCGTTTCCCAGCGAGTTCCGCTCCGGCGACGACTCGGGTCTCGAAGAGCTCGTTCGCGAGGTCGGACGCGAGTACGGGGTGACGACCGGCCGACCGAGGCGCTGCGGGTATCTCGATCTCGTCGCGCTCAAGTATATCGTTCGGGCAAATGGGATCGACGGGCTCGCCCTTACGCACCTCGACGTGTACGACACGCTCGACGATATCAAGGTCTGTATCGCCTATGAGACCGACGACGGGGTCGTCGACGCGTTCCCTTCCTCGGCGTATCTGCTCGAGCGATGCCGGCCGGTGACCAAGACGCTTCCCGGTTGGCGCGAGGAGATCGGGCACGCGCGCCGCTACGAAGAGCTGCCTCAGGAGGCGCGCGATTACGTGCGGTTCATCGAGGAGTATGTCGGCCGCCCGGTCGACCTCGTTGGGGTTGGATACGAGCGCGACCAGACGATCACCAGGGTGGACCCGTGGACGCGATCATAGTTCTCGACTTTGGAGGTCAGACGGCTCAGCTGATCGGTCGGCGGATCCGTGAGCTCGGCGTGTACAGCGAGATTCTGCCGGGAACCACTCCCGCGGCCCTCCTCGCCGGTCTTCCGGGACTGACGGTGAGGGGAATCGTGCTCTCCGGATCCCCGGCGAGCGTGCACGATGCCGACGCGCCGGTGCCGGATCCCGCGCTCTTCGAGTTGCCGACCCCAATCCTCGGTATCTGTTACGGGTTGCAGCAGATGGTGTCTCAACGCGGCGGCGAGATCGCCCGGTCGACCTCGCGCGAATACGGACGCTCGAAGCTTCGTTACTCCTCCGAGCATCCGCTCTTCGCCGAGGTGCCGGAGGGTTTCACGAGCTGGATGAGCCATGGCGACCACGTCGTGGCGGTTCCGGAAGGCGTTCGCGTCGTCGCCGAGAGCGAGCACGGGATCCCCGCGGCGATCGAGTTCTCTCGGACGCAGATAGGCATTCAGTTTCATCCCGAGGTGACGCACTGCGAGCACGGGAACCGGATTCTCGAGAACTTCGTCGTGGGTATGGCCGGCTGCGCGACCGACTGGTCGCTCGAGGAATACGCCGACGAGGCAGCCGAAGAGATACGCACCACCGTCGGCCCTTCGCCGGTCCTGCTCCTGATCTCGGGCGGGGTCGACTCGACCGTCGTCGCGGCGATCCTGCTGCGGGCGCTCGATCCGGCGCAGGTCTACCTCATGTACGTGAACACCGGGCTCATGCGCAAGGACGAGAGCGAAGAGGTCGGCGCGTCGCTCGAGCGCCTCGGCGCCCGGCACCTCGACCTCATCGACGCGGAGGCTGAGTTCCTCGCCGCGCTCGACGGGGTAGACGACCCTGAGAAGAAACGCGAGATCATCGGCGACCTTTTCATCCGGGTGCAGAGCCGCGAGATCGCAGAGCGGATTCCCGGTGACTACTTCCTTGCCCAGGGGACGATCTACCCCGATATCATCGAGTCCGGCGGCGGGGTCGGCAAGTACGCGCACGTGATCAAGAGCCATCACAACGTGCGAAGCCCGCTGGTCGCCGCCAAGCGCGAGCAGGGCAAGCTCATCGAGCCGCTCTCGAGGCTCTACAAGGACGAGGTGAGGAGACTCGGGATCATCCTCGGAGTCTCACGCGACGTGATCGCCCGCCACCCCTTCCCGGGTCCGGGCCTCGCGGTGCGGATCCTCGGTGCGGTCACTCCTGAGAAGTGCCGGATCCTGCGTGAGGCCGACGCGCTCTACATCGCCGAGCTCCGCGACCGCGGTCTGTACGACAGGATCTGGCAGGCGTTCTGCGTGCTCCTGCCGCTGCGCTCGGTCGGCGTCACCGGCGACACGCGCCACTACGGCTACGTCCTCGCGCTGCGCGCGGTCAATTCGACCGACGCGATGACCGCCGACGTCTTCCCCTTCGCGCCAGATGACCTGCTCGCGATCAGTGCGCGCATCACGAACCGCATCCCGGAGATCGGTCGCGTCGTCTACGACGTCTCAAGCAAGCCCCCCGCGACGATAGAGTGGGAATGAAGCAAGGGGTCCCGTGCCCCCCCTTGCTTCCGCAGAACCTGCGGTTCTGCAATGATCGCAAGGGGTCCCGTGCCCCCCCTTGCTTCCGCAGAACCTGCGGTTCTGCAAT
>SLST01000107.1 GCA_007130265.1 Spirochaetales bacterium | reverse complement strand
GTGTCAAAGCCTGCCTTTGGACTGCCGATAAGCTAGTGCGTGGACGTCTCAACCCAGGAGAAGGGAATGGCAGCAAGCGAGGATCAGAACCGACTCAATAGCGACCGCGCCCAGGACAGCGAACTCGAGCAGTACGGTGTCTGGGTGAAGGCCGGTCCGGAAGACGTAGATGAACGTGAAGCCGAGGACGGAGCGTTTGCGCTTACCGACCTCGGCGAGGAAGCGTTCGACTCGAGCGAGAGCGATCTCCTCGGGTTCGATCAGGACCTCGATACCCACGAGCTCGATCTCGAGGATCTGGCCGTCGACGAGTCCACCGACGACTCGCCTGAGTTGGCATCCAACGAAGGCTCCAAAGACGCGCCTGTCTCGCCCGAGGATCCGGGTGACGACACGGGCGACGACCTTCTCACGCTTGACGACGACGATTTCGGGCTTCACATGACCGATGTCGCCGACGAGCCCGAAGATGCCGTTGACCCCGATCGGCAGGATGAACCGTCGGAGCTTGAGGAGCTTGACCTCGATGACCTCACGACAGACTTCGCAGCAGACGCCCAAGGAGACGCCGAAAGCATCGACATCGACGACGAGTTACCCGGTGACCTCGACGACCTGACCCTTGATCTCGAGACCCTCGACGTTGACTCGTTCGACGAATCAGCCGAGCCGCTGACAGACGAGCCACCACGGGACGAAGCCGACGAGCTTGAGCTGCTCGAGCTCGAGCCGGAGGACACCGAAGCTCCTGCACAGGCGCCCGAGATCGCCGAACCGCCCGCGGAGGAAGACGACGAACTCGACCTTGACGCCCTTCAGCTCGATGATGACACCGAGGTCGCCGAGCTCGATCTCTCAGCCCTTGCGGACGAGACCGACACAGGCGAAGAAGGCCTCGAGGAGGTCTCCGAGTCGGCGGAAGACGACCTTCCTGAGCTCGAGGTCGACGACGAGATGGGCGACGACCTCGACCTCGATGATATGTTCGACGACGTCGGGGCCGTCGAAGACGAGATGACCGAGAGCCTCGCAACGGAGCCGGTGACCGGCGATGAGGGGCGGTCGGCCGCATTGCTCGAGAGCATTGAACACGAGCTCTCGTCGATCCGCACCGAGCTCGCGGACCTGAAGCAGGAACTGAGCAAGCTCAGAACCAGTCCGGGGGCGGCCCCGCAAACGCGCGATGCCCCCGAGACCGACGCCGACACTGCCGGAGGGTTCTTCGAAGACGAGGACGATGATGAGGACGAGACGATCGCGCTCACCGGCGCCGAACTCGACAACATCATGAACACCGCTGAGTTCACCGAACAGCCCGGACGCCCGACGGCATTCGACGAGACGAGCGCCGCGCCGGAGGAACCCGCAGAGCCGCAGCACACCGAAGTGTTTCCCGATGTCGACGACGTTCTCGACTCGGTTGACCTTCCGGCGCCCGAAGGAACGAACGAGATCGACTCTCCGGTTCAGGAGATCACTCTCGAAGAGGCGCCTGAGCAGACCGAGACGATCGACCTCGACCTCGATCTCGATGTCGACCTTGAGACCGCGGATTCCTCCGCGGTAGAATCCGCGGAGGAAGAGTCCATCCCCGCCTTCGAAGGCTCAGACGAGGAGGTAGAGGCGCTCGCGAACATGGATATCGACGCCGAACTCGCCGACATCGAGGAGCTCGAGGACACGAGCATTTCGCCGCCGGCAGACGCTGAACCGGCAGACGCTGAAGCGACAGACGAGACGGCCGCGCTCGAGGCCGAATACCTCGGTGAGATGTCCGAGACCGACCGCACTCCTACGGACCCCGCGCAGCCGAGCTCGGACACGATCAGCGATGAGATGAGTACCGAAGAGCCGTTCCTCGAAGAGCCGCAGGGCCCAGTCGCGGAGGATGCCGAGGAATCGGCGAGCACCGAGGAACCGCCTGGCGGCGAGACGCCGATCCCTGAGAATCTCAAAGGCGAGCTAAGGAGCGTGCTGAACTACATGGACAAACTGCTCGAATCCCTGCCTGAAGAGAAGATCCAGGAGTTCGCGGCCAGCGAGCACTTCAAAGTCTATCGTCGGCTCTTCGAAGAGCTGGGACTGGAGCAGTAGGATGGGGCTCTTGACGCGGGCGCTCGAGAGTGCCGAGCCATCGGGCGACAGCGGACTCCTTCGGCGTGCCAACGATATGCGACGAGTCGCCTCTGAGGCCACAGGCGAATCCCCTGCGCCGGTGGAGCCTCCCGCCCGGCCCTCAGCCGAGACGGTCTCTCCGGCGGAAAAAAAAAAGCCCTCGATCCAGCTCATGAGGAGCAGCCGGCCCCTGCGCCTGCCGCGATCCGCAGGATCCTGCATGAACTCCCGCAGCTGCCTCTGAGCTTTGAGCTTCCGGCGCACATTTTCCGCCTGCTCAGTGTGAACCTCGAGCTGCGGCGCGCCGCAATCCTGCTGCCTGACTTCGATCATGACGTTTTCGTTCCCTGGGCATCGTGTGGTCTCGACGCGACATCGCTGCACCGCTTGCGTCTCCCGACTGAGGACCTCCGGCGGGCGCTCGAGACGCATGAGGCCGGGGTGTTCTGGACCGGCGACGCCTGCCGGGAGCTCACTCCGTACTTCTCCCGGCGCGAAGCCTCAATGCTCGAGCACTTGCTCTTGTTCCCGTTCAGCAGCAAGGACGGGCTGCAGGCGGTGCTCGTCGTGACCGACAGCCCCTACTTCGACGGTCGGACGGAGTACCTGGGAATCATCCTCGCGGCCATCGCCGAGCCTGCGGCGAAAGCGATACATGAAGAGCGACACGCATACGCGCAGATCATGCGACAGGCAATTGTCTTCAAGACTTCCGACATCGGTCCGCTTTCCGAGCGTGTGGCCGCGAACGCACCGCGAGGGGTGCGAGTCGTCCTGCTCGAACTCGCCGACGTCGTCTCGCAGATCGCAACATCCAATGATCTGCTCGACCCGTTCCGGGTGCGACAGGATGTCCTGCGAAGGATCGCGTCGCTCTTTGCGTCGACCGGTAGTGTCTGCGACGCGGACGGTCACCGAGCGTTGCTGTTGCTGCACGGAACGGCTGAGGAAGACACCGAGCTCCTCGTCCAACACGTCGCGGCTGATCTGGCCTATCTGATGCCCGAGCTTTCCGGCGTTCCGGTGCTTCGTTTTGCCACCGGCACGTACCCTGAGGAGTCCACCGACCTGCATGGGCTGATAGACGCTCTCCTGTGACCGACCTGCGCCTCGCGACGGCACGGAACGGTGAACCCACGGCGATCCTCGGAACGCGGCATCTGCACTCGCGCGTCGCTCCGGGCGAAGAGGCGCTGCGATTCGTACGGCAGTGCGTTGATAGACGCTATCACCTCGTACTCGTCATCGGCCCTGGCTTGGGTCACTGCTATGCCCCGTTTCGACAGTTACTCCCCGGGGCGAGGCTTATCGGGCTGTCGCTCTCAGGCGCGCTCTCTTCGGCACAGCATGCTCGGCCCGACGGCAGCTGGGATCCCGAAACTGGAGAACCGCTGGCCGACTTCCTGACCCGTGAGCTGTCCGACCTCGACAGTTCGTCGGTCCTGGTCGTCGAGTGGCCGCCGACCGTAGCGGCACTGCCGCAGACCGCGGAGATGGTACGCGCTGAGGTAACCGCGCACCTGCGCAGAGCGCACTCCAGTCTCGTGACCCAGGGCGCCAGCGGCCGCAGGTGGCTTCGAAACCAGGTCTTCAACTTCAGCAGAGCCACCCCGGTCACTCTCAGCAGAACCGGCGCCGGGGTCTGCGCCGCCGTCCTCGTGGGCGCTGGCCCCTCTGCCGAGCAGACCTTGCCGCGGCTTCGCTCAATGCGCGATCGCCTCGAGCTCTGGATCACCAGCTCAGCACTCGACACGACGATACGTCACGGTCTGCGGCCGGACGTCATCGTGGTGACCGACGCTGCGCTCTATGCGGGAGAACACCTGCGGCCCGTGGTGTGTGGTCGGTTGCGAGATACGCCGGTCGCCGCGCCCCTCTCGGCAACCCGGGCGATCTCGAGGTGCAGACGCCTCGCCCTGCTCGCCGAAGGTGATGTCGTCGATCAGGAGTTGTTCAGTCGTGCAGGACTCTCCCCTCCCCTCATCCCGCCGCACGGAACGGTGAGTGCGACCGCTGCGGCTCTCATTCGAAGCACCGGTGACCTGCCCATCGTCTGCACGGGCATCGATTTCGCCTGGTGCTGCGAAAGATCGCATGCCAGGCCGCATCTCTCTGAGGTCTACCGCCGAGCGAGCGCAAGTCGCCTGCAGCCCGAGCAGACGCAGGTCTACGCGATCGTCCGCACGCATACTCGCCTGGATGAAAGGTGGACAACGAGTCCTTCGCTGCTCGCATACAGCGAGTGGTTTCGCTCCGTCGGCCGTTCCCGTTTCGCACCCATCCATTCGCTGCAACCCTCGCCGGCCATCGGCTTGACCACGGAGATCGCTCCGGCCGTTCTGGATTCGCTCGAACCGAAGTACGGGCGAGTCACGGCCGGCGCTCTGTCCCCTCCCGGAGAGCGGGAACGCGAAGATGTCGTCCGGCGGACGATCGACGATCTGCTCGAGGCCGTACGCATGGCGGCACCCCCCGACCATCCACGCGACCTCGAGTCTTCGGCCCCTGTTTTCGCGGCACTCGCGGTCAGGCTCGCCCTGCCCGAGCTCCTGCGCTGGTACCGCAGCGACGCTCACGACGATCGGGTGCGCTGGGATGAAGTTCGGATGACCGTGGAAGAGGAGCTGCGCTCGACGAGGGAGCAGATCGCGTGACGCTTCTCGATCGCCAGCTCGCGCTCATGCCTCCGGCCCTCGCGCGTGAGATAGGCAGCGCCTCGCCCCGGCCGGACGAGGTCATCGACTCCTCCGGCGACCACGTCCCAATAAACGGTATCCTCAGGGACGGAAGAGCGTACCTTTTCCACTCGCGGTACGCGGCACTACGCGAGGCCGAACGAATCGCTGAGGCGGCCGCGCCGGCCGGGTGCGTCGTGGCGCTGGGTGCGGGCATGGGGCACCACCTGCGCGCTATCTCCCGACGCGCGGACCGGATCATCGCCGTTGAGCCGGATGCCGCGCTTCTGCGCTCGGCTCTCTCGCGAGTCGACCTTGCCGATCTGCTTGAATCGAACCGGCTCACGCTTGTCACCGACTGTCGCGAAGAAGCCCTCCTCGGGACTATCGCGTCGCGTTACGTACCGGGTGTCCATGGCGCTCTGCGCGTCGCGGAACTGACAGGACGTGTCCACGCAGAACAACAGCGGATGCACGCCGTGCGCGGCGCGTTGGGTCGGGCGATCGAGCAGCTGTCCGACGATCTCGCTGTCCAGGCCCGATTCGGCCTGGCGTGGACGCGCAACGCCGTGCTCAATCTCACCAGCGCGAGACCCGACGCCCTCCCCGACCTGCGCGGTCATACGGCCATCGTGGCCGCCGCCGGTCCCTCGCTCTATGACGCGATACCGGCGCTGGCACTCGAGCGCGACCCGATCATCGCGGTCGACACGGCGCTCCCGGTGCTCTCCTCCTTCAACATCCGCCCGCGCCTCGTCGTCTCGGTCGATTGCCAGCTCGCCTCCTACCACCACTATCTCTGCGCGGGCTTCCCCGCCGTCCCGATCGCCGCGGATCTGTCGGTGTCTGCCTCCCTCTTCTGCCGACTTCGTGACGCGATCCCGCTTCTCAGCGACCATCCGCTTCATCGCCTGTTCGGGCATCTCGGACTCGGTGCACCCGATGTTGACGCCCGCGGAGGCAACGTGACGCAGGCCGCCGTTGATCTCGCCGTGCGGTGCGGCGCCGAGGCGGTCAGGCTCGTCGGGGCGGATTTCTCCTATCCCGACGGCGAGACCTATTCCCGCGGCAGCTACCTCCACCGTCTGTTCGCAGCCTGCGCCGATCGACTCTCTCCGGCGCAAACCCTTCACATGGAGTTTCTTGCCGCGCGCCCCGGACTCGAGCCGGACCCGAACTGCTCGTCGCGGCTCCTGCAGCCGTTACTCTGCGGATACGCACGAAACATGGAACGCTTCGCAGGTACGCTTCCGGTACCAGTCACGCAGGACCCCGGCCGCGGCGTCCGCCTCGCCCTGCCCGGGCGTTCAGTCCTCCGCGGCGGTCGAGTGTCCGAGGACACAAGGTCTTCTCCACCAGTACCCGGTTCGGAGATCCCGGCCCGTGATATCCTGAATCGCGCAGGGGAACTCTTCGCCGCGATTCACGACCGCCAAACTCTTCTCCGATCTCTCGAGGCCGAAGCCCCCGCGGTTCTGCTCGCGGCGCGGGCTCTCATGCCACCGATCACCTCGTTGAGGTCGAAGGATCCTGACGCACCGGCGGACGAGCTGGTCGCCCGGGCTTCCCGGTGGACCCGTTCGCTCATCCTCGCGGCGCTCGCGTGAACGTATCGGGCTGTCGTGGTCACGTACCGTACCCGATCGCAGCATACCCGACGAAGGACGAGTCGGGCCTCACGTCGCAGCTCTGCGCGTATTCGATGAGCTCACCCCGCGGCGATCCGACCCGAGCGGCGAAACCGATCGCCGCGGCGGCCGCTCCGCTGCTGCACGCCGCGTGTCGCTCCACCGCCAGGCGGATCACCCGGGGTGCATCGAGTCGGACCATGGCGTCGACGATCGGCCGGTCGTTCTCCTCGCGAACCCATTGGCTCGGGTCGCTTCCGGCCTGTTCGGTGACGAACCCATACGCCGGACCGTAGTGAGTCAGATCGGTCGAGCCGACGACGAAGACCACCTGACCACGCTCGGCCGCGTACCCTGCGATGAACCGTCCTACCTCCCCGGCGCATGGTGCAGGCGGGCAGCGCAGCGCGACCACCCGGGCGCTCGGCGAGAGGTGATGGACCAGCGGCAGCTGCACCTCCACGGTATTGTCCGCCGCATGGTCCTCGCGTACGTCAAAACGCTCGTTGAGCGACGAAATCAGTTCCAGGTCCGCCTCCAGATGCCCGAACGGCGTCTCGAATCCCGTTTCCGGCGCTACAACCACCGGATCCGAGGAGCGCAGATGTCCGCCGACGACAACGACCGTCTCGGTCGTCTGCGGCATCGCACGGATCGCCCGGTAGGCCAGGCGGCCGGAAAAGGCCCATCCGGCATGCGGAACGATGACGGACGAGTAGCGCTGCGATACTGTCGGCAGGCTCGACTCCCACGCCTCGCACCGGGCGCGCACGCCGGAAGCCGTCGACGGATACCATCCCTCCGGGAGCGATCGTCTGCGTATCGTCATACGCTCACGATAGTGAAAGCTCGGCGATCGGTGCAACCGAAAAATGGTGCACAGGACCGGGAATTCCCCTATACTGCTACGCATGTACCGGCGGTTCGGCCTCATCTACTCGGTCTTCAGTCTCCTGGTGCTGATCGGACTGATCGTCTTCGTGCTCGCCCGTCTGAGTTCCACCAGGGCGGACAATCTGACCGAGATCGAGGCGAGTTTCCGTCGGCTTCAGAGTGACGTCGCTCTGGCCGCCTCGCGCGACGGATCACTATCACACGTCCTTCGCGAGTACACGATGGTCGGCCCTGAAGTTCGTGCGCTGGTCGCCTACGACCTGGACCGCGGGCTGCGCTACGTCTGGGCTGCTGATACAGACCTTCTGGGATTCGCCCGGTCCGAGCTCGAGACCTTTCGCGGGTTTCCAACGTACCGACTGAACGACATAAGCGAGGTTCGTCTGCGCGAGCCGCTGCCAAGGCAGCAGGATGGCCGTCTCTATCTCGATGCGGTCTACCGTGTGCTGAGCTTCTCGGAAGCATACCCGGCGCTCCGCGACAGCCTGGTCGCCCTGCTCGGATTCGCCTTTTTCACGGTCCTGATCGTACTCGCGCTTGGTCGGATCGACCGAGCGTCGACGTCGCCACAGACCGACGAAACAGCCCACGCCCGGGAACGTGGTCCCCGGGAACCCGCTCGCGTCCGGGACACTCCGACGCCGCAAGCTGCGCCGCAAGCTGCGCCGCAAGCCGCGCCGCAAGCTGCGCCGCAAGCCG
>SLST01000485.1 GCA_007130265.1 Spirochaetales bacterium | reverse complement strand
GCCGACGCGGTAACTGAGATGTGCCATAGATCCCTCTTATACCGCAAAGGTACCAAACCGGGCTCGTCCCGCCCAGTCCGGATGACAGAGTGCGACGGACCGGATACTCTTCTCGCATGACGTATCCCGACCGCCTCCGCTGGGAGCCGGCGATCTACGAACACAAGGCCGCGCTCATCGGCCGAAGCCCCGCGGAGGTGGCCGTGTCCGCCGACCTGCTGCTCGAGGCGCTCGAGGCCGAGCACGCGACCTACCGGGCCGATTTCATGACCGTCGGCCTCGACGTGTACAACGTGGAAGCCGAGGCGTGCGGGGCCGAGCTCGCCACGGGTGCGGATGATGCCTGTCCCGAGATTCCCGTGCCGCCCTGGTCGATAGACGCGTTGCCGCCGGAGGTCGAAGCGGGCGAGCTCGCGCCGCCGGATCCTGAAACGTCCGGGCGTTTCCCCTTGCTGCTCGAGGCGGGGCGGCGGTTCCGCGACCGGCTCGCGGGGTCCGCGGACGGCGGCGCTCGCGGCGGCGATCCGGGCGCATCGCCGGTGGTTCGAGTGGCTGCGAGCGGTCCGGTTTCCATCGCGGCGAAGCTCGCGGGAACCGAGCCGCTTCTGATGGGGCTTTTTGCCGCCGAGCCGCAGGCGCTCGCACTGCTCGACTTCACGACCGCGGTCTGCCTCGCCTGGGTTGCCGCGATCCGGCGCGCCGGGCTCGACGCGATCGTCTTCGACAGCTCGGCCTCGCCTCCCATGATCGGACCTGACCTCTACCGCGACGCGATCGGGCCGCTGCACGAGCGCATAATGGGTCGGCTCGCGCAGACCGGACAGCGCCTGCGATCGCTCGTGCTCGGGGGTGATACCACGCCCATAGCCGGCCAACTCGCCGCGACCGGGGCGAACCAGCTCGTCTGCGACTATGCCGCCGGCGCGGGGGACTTTGCCGCGGCGCTTGCCGCGCCTCGCGGTGCGCTCGCCGCGGGCGGGGCCGCGGTCCTCGCGTCGCGCGGCGTTTCCATCCGTCGCAACGTGAATCCGGCGCTCCTCTCCGACGCCGATCTGAGCGAGCTCGTCGCGGACTTCTGCGATGATCTCGGCGTGCTTCCCAACCCGGTCGGCGGTACGGGGATCCTTCCGTACGATCAGGATCCCGCGAAGTACCTGAGGTTCAGGCGGCTCGTAGAAGAGCGTCGGTAGCTGGTGCTCGTCAGGCGTCGAATCGCACCTTCAACAATTTCGGCACCAGTTCATCTACGTCTCGACCATCTCGATTCCCGTGATCTCCCGCCCCGGTCTCTCGTGCAGATCCGCGACAAGAGCGGCAAGCCGCTCGCACGCGGCGCTCATGAGCGTCGCGCCCTTCTCCGGCGTCGCGCGCTTCGGGTCGTCGGTGATCCCGTCGACCAGTTCCTCCCGGTCGGCCCGCACCGTCTGAGGCGCGAGGTGGAGCACCACGGATGTCTCGAGCTCTCCGGAATGGCCTATGTCGTCACCGGGTCCTTCGCGCAGATCGTCCATCACGTCGCGCACGAGGTCGAACCAGCTCACCGCGTGGATCTGCCGCTGCAATCTGTGGCGCAGTTCGAGTGTTGCGGCGCCGAGCGCGTCGCGGTTGCCGCCGTGCCCGTTGACGAAGAGAATCCGCTCGAAACCGTGCGCGGTGATCGAAGTGCACAGATCCCCGAGGAGCCGGTAGAAGGTCTCCAGCGTGAGCGAGATCGTGCCCGCAAAAGGCATGTGGTGGGGGGAGATCGCGGCCCAGATCGTGGGCGTCACCAGCGCCGGCACGGTGGTGAGGCGAGCCGCGCCGAGCGCGGCGTTCCACGCGGTGCGGCAGTCGACATCCACCGGCAGATGGAGCCCGTGCTGCTCGGTCGCCCCGACCGGCACGAGCACGACCGCTCGAGCGGCGGCGAGCGCCGCGAACTCCTCCCTCGTGCGCTCGCCCCAGAGCAGGCGGCCGTCACCATCCGTGTCGATTTCGGTCTCGTTCGTCCCGTGGCTCATCTCACTGTCTCCTTTCCAGCCCGTCAACGCTCCAGCCGCACCGGCCCTCTCTCGCACCTGGCGTGCAGCTCCCGCCACTCCCGGCTTTCGTCATTCGCTACGACCTCGAGCTCGACCCCCTCGTGGAAGAGGAACTGGTTTCCCGCCGCGAAGTCGTCCCAGACGCCCTCCTTGCCCACGCGGTAGACCACTTCACCGCCTGACGGCCACCTCACGCGGTAGAGCGCATCCGGTGCAGGCGGGCGGAATCCTTCATCCACCCGGTACCGGGCGATTGCCGCTTCGTCGATCTCCACCCCCAGCCCCGGAGCCTCGGGAACCGCCGAGTAGCCGCCCGCGACCGGGATGCCGCCCGTGAGAAGGTCGTCCTCGTAGATTTCATGACAGGTGATCGCAGGCCAGGTGGCGTTGGCCAGTCCCGAGCCCAGGTGAAGCGCGAAGGCGGTCGTGATGCCGGTGCCCACCATCTGCAGCCAGAACGGCTTGCTGAGCTCGGCGCAGACCGACGCGTCGCGGAGAATGCGCCCGGCTCCACCCCCGACGACGAATCCGTCGCACACCTCGTCGCGCACCACCGTCTGGATGGGCGGAGTGCCGTAATGCATCGCGATCGGGCGCGAGACCTTGCGCCGTATCGCGGCGTTTCCCTCGACGTCGCCCTGGGGAATCGGCGTCTCGTGGAAAGCGACGGCGGGTATCTTCTCCAGCTCGAGGAGATAGGGTACCGCGTGCGCCGAGTCGCGCAGGAACGAGTTGTAGTCGGCGTCGAACCGGAAGTCGCTCGGCACGATGCGCGCAAGCGCCTCGATCTGCGCGCGGAAATCGCGCCACGGACGCGCTTTGAGCTTAGCCCCCATGTAGCCAAGGCTGAGCGCCTCGCGCATCTCCTCGAGCCAGTCGTCCGTCGACATATCGTTCGTCCACCACGAGATGGGGCAGAAGTCGCGGACCTTCGGCCCGAGAAGCCGGTAGACCGGCAGCCCCAGCGCCTTCGCAGCGAGGTCGTAGGCGGCCATCTGCAGCCCCGCGCCCAGCCGGTCGTCGCCGAGGAATTCGAACGGCGAGCGCCCCTTCACCCGCTCGATCTGCTCCTGCGGCACGCGGCCCCAAGTGTAGTAGCACATCGTCTCGCCCCACCCGACGAGGTCGGTGTCGGAAGTGAGGCGGATAATCTCGAAGACCGTCCAGTCCCAGTTCTCCCGGGTGAGATGCCGCGCGTGACGCGGCTTGAGCGGAACCGACACCCAGATTCGCTCGACGTCCCTGATTACCGGTGTGTTCATGAGGCTGCCCCCTGCCGCGATGATAGAGGTTCGCTGCTCGCGATGCAATCTTGCCGGGTGCGATCTTGACTCTTACAGACGTCCGGGTTTGACTGTTCCCGGGAGTCTTCATGGAACCGATCAACGTGGCGGTAGTCGATGCACTCGCGGAGCTCTCGTGACCCGTCGCGAGCGACTCATGGCGACGCTTCGTGGCGAGCTCGTCGACCGTCCGGCGGTCTCGTTCTACGAGATCAACGGGCTCGACCAGGATCCGGAAGACCCGGAGCCTTTCAACATCTACTCGCATCCCTCATGGCGCCCGCTGATCGAGCTCGCCCGCGACCGGACCGACCGGATCGTCATGCGGGGAGTCGCTGTGAGCACGCCCCGGCCCCGGCCGGTACACGAGTCGACGCGGCGCGAGACGTCCGAGCGGAGTGGGAGCCGGTACACGATCGAGCGCGTGCGCGCCGCAGACCGGGTGCTGACGCGGCGGACTCGGCGCGACCGGGACATCGACACGGTCTGGACCGACGAGCATCTGCTGAAGGACGTCGACGACCTGCGCGCGTACGTCTCGTTGCTCGCGACCGGCGACGCCGCCACTTACGCCGGCGCGGCCGACGCGACCGTCGAAACCGCGTCGGTGATCGCGGCCGAAGAGGCGATTGGCGAGAGCGGCATCGTCATGATCGACACGGCCGACCCACTTTGCTTTGCTGCGTCGCTCTTCTCCATGGAGGAGTACACGGTCATCGCGCTGACCGAGCAGCGGCTCTTCCACGAGCTCCTCGAGCGGCTTTCCGTGCCCCTCCTCGAGAAGACGCGCGCGGTCTCCGCCGCGCTTCCCGGGCGGCTGTGGCGGATCTACGGGCCCGAGTACGCGTCGCCGCCCTACCTCCCACCCGCCCTCTTTCGCGAGTACGTCTGCCGGTACGTCGAGCCCATGGTCAGGGCGATCCAGCGTCACGGCGGGTACGCGAGGATCCACTCGCACGGGAACCTGCGCGATATTCTCGACGACATTGCCACGATGGGAGTCGACGGGCTCGACCCGATCGAGCCGCCTCCGCAGGGTGATGTCGAGCTCCGCGAGGTGCGCGAGCGTTACGGCCGGCAGATGGTGCTCTTCGGGAACATCGAGGCGAGCGATCTCGAGACGCTGCCGACCCCGCAGTTCGCGGAGACAGTCAAGCGGGCTCTCGAACAGGGTACGGCCGGGGCCGGCAGAGGCTTCGTGCTGATGCCCTCCTCCTGCCCCTACGGCCGGGAGCTCTCCTTGCTCGCACTGCGGAATTATGAAACGATGGTCGATCTCGTAGAGCGATAGTAAGGAGACAGCATGCGACTGGTAGCAATCAACGAGGCTGAGGCGATCATGGAGCCGCTGTGGGACGGCGGGAGTAGCGACCACCGGACGGACAAGTACCCCTATCTGTCCGAGTACGACGTGTCCGTCCATCCGGACGCACGCGCCACCGTGTCCCAGGGGTGGTGCGGTCTGCAGGTGGTGATCTCTCGGGCACCGGTGGCACAGGAGGCCGGCGGCTCGGCGGGAGGTCCCGCCGTGATCCTCGAGCGCCCCTGCGGTGTCGAGATCGCATGCTACGACGTGTTCCGCGTGTTCGCGTCGATTCCCGAATGGGTCACGCTCCAGGTCGAGGCAGAGATCGACGGACGCTGGCAGACTCTGTGCGAACCAAGGCCCGGGTACTCGAACACCGGCGAGCTCGACATGCCGCTGAGGGGCAGCCGACTCGACCGGATCAGGCTTTCGTTCTCGCTCACCCGCCGTCAACCGGCGGACATCCTCATCGAGTGGCTCGGAGTGAGCAACCGCGCCCGACAGGAAGCAATGGAGGCGAAGACCTCGCCGTACGACGCAGAGTGGAAAGGGCTTCTTGGGGCCGGGAGTCCGGACGATGGTCCCGAGCTGGGTCTCTACTTCGACGCCCGGGGGCTCGAGCGGTTGCGCGAGATCGTCCGTTCGCAGCCGTACGCGTCTGCCTTCTCACGGATGAGGAGCGCGGCCGAGAAGGCGCTCGAGATCGACCCGGAGTCGCTGATCGGCGAATACGTTCCCTGGGCGGACCGACGCTGGTGCCGGGACCGCGACATGACGAGACCGAAGATCTTCCGTGAGATGGAAACCCTCGCCTTCGTGGGGCTCGTTGAGCGGCGCGAGGAGATGCGACGCATGGCGGCGCGGATGGCGCTTTCCATCGCGCACTGTGGCCAATGGACCGAGTCGATCATGGGCTCGTTCCCGGGCGCGACGTGGCACCACCGCAGCTTCACCGAGGGCTCGTACCTGAAAGGCTGTGCCCTCGTGCTCGACTGGGCCGGGTCGTTGTTCACCCCCTGCGGCCGCGAGATCGTGCTCGACGCGATGGCGATCAAGGGGTTGCCCAGGCTCGAGTCCGACTTCATGCGGATCGAGTACATCCGGCACATGAACCAGGGGCTCCACTTCAACAGCGGTCGGATCCACGGGCTGCTCGCGCTTGCTCAATACTATCCTCGGTACGCATCGCGCATAGCGGAGGCGGCCGACGACCTCGTGGAGATGGTCGACAACTACGTCCTGCCCGACGGCGGCACGCTCGAGGGGCCTGGGTACTGGAACTACACGTTCGAAGAGGCGGTGCAGGAGTTCTACCTGCTCGGGCGTCACTTCGGCAAGGGCCTCAAGGAGTATGCGACTCCGTCGCTGCGCAGGACCGGGGAGTACGCGCTTGCGATGCATTCGCTCGAGGGGAAGGGCACCCTCGTCATCCCGGTCAACGACTGTCATCCCGGGGCACGGTACCAGATGGGCGTGGTTGCCGCCTACTGTCTGCTCGCCGACGATCCTGAATGGAAGAGGAACTACGCGGTGCTTCTGCGGACGGCGGAAGCCGAGCCCGACTTCTTCTGGCTGACGCTCGCGCCTGAGGTGACAGGTCTGCCGGAGGCCGGGCTCGAGCCGCCCGAACGCTTCGCCGTGCTCCCGGATACGGGGCAGGTGCAGTGCCGCAGAGAGGCTCCCGGCATCGGGATGGTGAACTTCCACTACGCCACGGGTCCCGTCTATGGCGGGCACTGCCATGCCGACAAGGGGAGCCTCGTGCTCGAGGTGGCCGACGAGGCGATCCTCATCGAGCGAGGCAGCGCCGTCTACTCCAATCCCGAGACAGTCATGATGAAACGCAGCGACCGGCATTCGATGGCGGTGCCGTTCGACGCGGAAGGCGACTGGTACTGCCAGCTGATGCGCGACGGGTATGGGGGCAGCCTCGAGCATGCAAGCCTGGAGGACGGGAGGCTTCGCATCGTGTCCGACGACACCGGCGCCTGGGAAGAGGGGCTCTATACGGCGGCGACGCGCGAGGTGGTGTCCGACGACCCGGCTGAGTACCTCGTGACCGATTCGGGCAGCTTCGCGGGACCCGTCGGAGGCGTAGCCGTCCTCTACCAGACGCTCGCGCCGGTGGAGCAAGACGGAGACGGCTTTCTCATCACGGCACGACGCGCGCAGGTGCGTATCAGCCCTGCAGGCTGGACGCCGGCATCGTCTATCTGCGAGGCGGTCTCCGTCGACGGCGAGCTGCGCCCGGTGAACGTGATCGGCTTCGCGACCGGACCGGTGGAGGACTACCGCCTTGCGACCAGGATCGAGGTGTTCCCGCCGCTCGGTCAAGCGTAAGGAGGTTCGCATGAAACCGATTCGCTACTCAGGGCGAAAGGCGCGTGAGATAAGCTTTCCGCTCGGAGGGATCGGCAGCGGGTGCATCGGCCTCGGCGGGGCCGGACACCTCGTCGACTGGGAGGTCTTCAACCGGCCCGCGAAGGGATCGAGAAACGGGTTCAGTCACTTCGCGGTCAAGGCCGAGCGGGACGGAGAGGTGCTCGACGCTCGTGTGCTTCACGGCGACGTGGCGCCTCCGTACGGCGGTAGCGGGTCGGCGCCGTTTGCCGGCATCGGGTTCGGCGTGGCGCGAGAGACGCTGAGCGGGCTGCCCCATTTTCGTTCGTCCGTCTTCACGGGAGGCTTTCCCATCGCGGAGGTCGCGTTCGAGGACCCGGCCTTCCCGGGTACGGTGACGCTGAGCGCCTTCAACCCTTTCATCCCGCACAACGATCGCGACTCGAGCATTCCTGCCGCCTTCTTCACCGTCACCGTCGTCAATACGAGTGACGGCCCGCTCGACTTCACGGTGGGCTTCACGGTCCGCAACCCGGGCGCCTTCTCGACGAACCGCTTCACCCGTCCCGAGAACGCCGCGCTGCTCGCGATGCAGAGCGGCCTGCCGGCGACCGACCCCGCCTACAGCGACTTCGCCGTCGCGACCGACGCGGACGACGCTTCTGCGCAGGAGTACTGGTACCGCGGCCGGTGGTTCGACAACCTGGGCGTCTACTGGCGCGATTTCTGCGCTCCCGGTCGACTTGTCGAGCGCACGTACGCGGACGCGGCGCCGGCGGACGCGACGCCCACCGACGTGACGTCCAACGACCACGGCACGATCGCGGCGCGGCTTCGCGCCGGGCCCGGCGAATCGGTCTCCGCGCGGTTCGTTCTTGCCTGGAACGTGCCGAACTGTTCCGCGTACTGGAAGGAGCCCGAAGGGGGCGCGGGTGGAGACGGGAGCGCGTGCTGTGGACAGGATGGCGGACCGGCGTGCGGGTCTGCTCCCGGGCCGAAGACGTGGCGCAACTACTATGCGACGCTCTTTGAAGATTCCGCGGCGAGCGCAACGTACGCACTTGCGAACTGGGCGCGCCTGGAGGAGCAGACGCGTCTCTTTCGCGACACGCTCTTCGCATCGACGCTGCCACGGCAGGTGATCGACGCGGTATCAGCGAATATTTCGATCCTCAAGAGCCCCACCTGCCTGCGCCTCGAGGACGGATCATTCTACGG
>SLST01000546.1 GCA_007130265.1 Spirochaetales bacterium | reverse complement strand
GACAGGGGCCGACGCGCGATCAGCTGCGTCGCCGCCCTCCAGAAGGTCCATCGTCCGCCGACCGATCCGAGCCCCTTACCCATCACCGCCGCAACGAGGAAAGCGCCGCCGACGATTCCGAGTGGCGCGAGGAGCCTCATGGCGCCCCTCAGGATGGGCACGTCTGTGCGATCTGCTCGCGGGATTAGCAGCTGAACGAGAAGCCCCAAGGCCAGGACCGCCGCACCGGCCCGACTTCCCGTAGCGATCACCGCCAGACCCAAAAACGCCGCAGAGGCAAGCCGCAGGCGGCGGCGGCGAACGAGCTCTGGGGACTGTGCCAGAAAGCACAGCGGAACGAGCAGCGCCGCCGCGAGGTTGGGGTTGCCCACAGTCCCGTAGACCCGCCACGTGCCCCGCGCGCCCGTCCACAGCAGGAACGGATCCAGGCCCGCCGCCTGCAGGAGCACGGTGGACGCCTCGATCCATCCGATTCCAACCCAGACCAGAAGCATAGCTCTCCGGTACGCAGCGCCGGAAAGGAGGGCTGCTACCCCCGCCGATGCGATAAGCGCGGTGAGACGTACCGCCTCCGCGGTGTGCCGATCCGGGCCGGCGAACGTCTGCGCCGGGACGATCCAGATCCAGACCGCCGGGAGTATCAGGGCCCAGATCCAGGGCGCGGGTGGGCAGGGGGCGTGCGTGCGGCGGCCGGCCCCCATACCGCCGGCGAGTGCTCCGCCGCAGAGCGGGATCGCGAGCACTAGCCCCCAGACGAGCAGCAGGTCTTTGATCGGGCCGAAGGCATCGTGTGCCTGCGGCAGCGCTACCGTCACGACCGCGCCGAGCCAGAGCGACAGCACTACTCCCGCGGCGATCGCGAGTATCCGGCGGGATCCGGCGTCGGCGCTAAAGATCAAGCGCGAGCGGCACGAGCCGCGGGAGCCAGCTCTGGCCGGGGCTCGGGCCGCCCGACGGCTCGTAGTACTGCACGGTTATCCGCGCGCTGTCCTTGCCAGCCTCCGGGTTCAGCGCGACCACGATGCGCTCGAGACCCTGGATCCCCGGTCCAATGAGCTGTCGTACCGTCGCGAACACCTCGCCGGTTGCGGCTCGCACGACGTCACGCTGGTCGGCAGGTATCTCGTCAACCGCCGTGTAGGTTGCGCGGGCTCTGCCGTTCTCGTCGGTGACGTTCTCCTGGTACGTCAGACTGCCATACTCCGCCAGGTCTACGTCCGTGGACGTTCTCCACATCAGCGGCTGGCGCAGCGACCAGACCACGGGCTTGCCTGGTACCGGGCCGTTCTGCGGCAGCTTGGCCATCATGAGCGCCTCGAGGAAGAGTCTGTGCGCCGCCGTGTGAGGGGTGAAGCTGAACCTGACTTCCACGGTTGGATCGCTCTCGTACGCGGGTGGGCTCGAGTTCTCCGCTTGATGCTTCCAGATTGAATCTGGATTGGCGGTGACGGTGATCTCGTGGCTGTAAATCAGGGTTGACGAGGTCGCGCAGGATTTGAGCGCCTGTACGTAGCCGATCGGGATTCCCAGAAAGTCTCCCACGAATCCTGCGATGCGTGACCGTGCTCCCGAGGAGCCTGATCCCTGGGTCGAGCGGGCGGAGTCCGGGTCAGCGGTCGCCGCGTAGAGGAACGCGTAGGTGAGTAGCTTCATCTGCAACGGATCGAGGTAGCCGTCGATCCATGGCTCATCGTTCTGCGCGTCGCCGACTCGCTCCTTCGCGAGCGCGTACACCAGAGCCGGCAACACCTCCTGGGGCTCGTACTCCTCCTTCTGCACCCGTGAGAAGCCGACCAACTCGTGGACAATCGCATGGTTGATGTGGTTCCACACTGCTTCGCTGGTCATCAGGCCAAGCTTGGAGAACAGAATGTTCGGGTAGTCCGAGTCCGGCATCAGGAGTGTTTCGAGCGACTCAAAGAACGACTCGGCGCTGACCATCATCCGTTTGTCATAACCGTCTGCGAGGACCCCGGGATGGAAGTCCGCGAATACCGGCACGCCCGTCGTCTCCAACTCGTCGATGAGCTCGTCGATAAGCTGCTCGTCGTCCTCGATCAGAACGACCTCCGCGAAGCGGGCGAGTAGAACCTCGAGCAGTGCGCTCGGGTCCTCTCCGTCAGCAAGGCATGCGTAGAGTTCTGCCGCGGCGGCGTTGACGTCTGCAGCCTGCGTGGGGCCTTCGGACGGCCAATCGTAATCGTTGTCGCTGTCACCGTCATTGGCCGATTCGTCCGGCGGAAAGAGAAGCGGACATCCGGCTGTGACCAGCACGACGATGAACGCGACGACGGGTAGCGTTCGTCTGCCGAACACCCGCACGCAATCAGTAGCGATAGCCATGGCAGCCTCCTGATCCCGTTAGCGGGATGACTGCGCAGCGCGTCCACGGAACTTCGTGAGCGGCACGCACCACTATGGGTATCGTCCGCCGGTGTTCGCTTTGCTGTCAAGATGCATCGAGCCACCTGACATGAAATATCCGCCGTGAGCGCCAACATGCTATGGTAGGCTGGAAGCTCCGGCCGCGAGACGGAGTGGTATACATGAGGAGATGCCGGGATGACTGAGAACCTGATCGACGATGCACGCGAGCTTCTCGAGCGATGGGCGGAATGGGCCGAGCGGCATGTTCACCCCGATCGCGGAACGCCTCCCCTGTACGGCTACGGGCCGGGGTACCTTCACTGGGGCGTTCAGTCGAACTGGAACTACCTCGCCGCGATGGCGACTCTTGCCGCGACGCCCGGCGTTCGCGACCGGGAACGATGGCGCGGGCGCGCCCTCGCGGCGTTGAGGCTTGCGCTCGCGACGCATGTGACCGGCGACCGGACCTGCGGCGACGGACGACAATGGGGCGAGTCGTGGATCAGCATGCTCGGGATCGAGCGCGGCATGCACGGAGTCACGCATATTGAAGAAGCAATGGAGCCCTCCGACCGCGAAGCGTTGCGTCGGGTGCTCGTCGCGGAGGCAAACTGGCTTCTTCACGAGGGAAGCCGGGGGCGGTTCACCGGTGTTGTTGGCGGGAAGTGGGCCTCAGACGGCAGGAACAACCCGGAGTCGAATATCTGGAGCGGCGCGCTGCTGTGGCGCGTCGCGTGCAGGTACCCTGACGAACGGAACGCGAGCGCGTGGAGAGACCTCGCGCACGATTACTTCATAAACGGGGTGTCGGTAGAGCGTGACGCCGACGACGATACCGAAGTGGCCGGCCGCCCGATCGCGGATCGTTACCAGGGAGCAAACTTCTTTCCGAATTATGCGCTCGACCATCACGGGTATATGAATGTCGGGTACATGGCGATCTGCGCGAGCAACGCCGCGATCCTGCACTTTGACGCGAAGAAGAGCCGCGCCGGGAGACCGGAGTCTCTGGACCATCATCAGCATGACCTCTGGAACGTGCTCAAGCGAATGGTGTTCGCGGATGGGCGCCTGGCGCGAATTGGCGGTGACTCGCGGGTCCGGTATGCGTACTGCCAGGAGTATCTGTTCCCCGCGCTTCTCTACGCTGCCGACCGCTTCCGCGACGAACACGCGCTCGAGCTCGCCGAACGCCAACTCGCGCTCGTGCGCTGCGAGGCCGACGCGAACGGCGACGGCTCGTTTTACGGGACGCGCGTGGCGTCCGTTCGCGACGGCAATCCGCACTACTACACCCGCCTCGAGTCCGACCGCGCCGTCGCGCTCGCGATGCTGATCAACTATCTGCCACTGGTCGATGCCCCACCGGTGGCGAGTTTGCCCTTCGAGGAGGCGGTCGCCGGCGATTGGTTCGAAGAGGAGCACGGCGCGGTCATGACCCGCTCCACTCGGCGGTTCGCGTCGTTCTCCTGGCGTGCGCGGGAGTTGGGGCAGGCGCTGTGCCTGCCTCCCGGGGACAGTTCGCTCGCCGAATGGTCGCGTAACCTGTGCCCGGTCGTTCGGTTTCTAGGCGACTCGGACAGGACGGGAACCGCCCACCGCCGACTGCTGCACGCGACGGTGACTCCCGTGGCCGGAGGGTTCGTTGCCTGCGGTGAGATCATGGAGGGAGTCGACGTCGGCATAGATGAAGGAGCAAAGTGCACTGATCAGGCGACCACGCAGCTCGTGTTTGCCGCGCTGCCCGACGACCGTACCTGCGTCGTCTTTCAGCGCGTGGTGTGCGCGACCGACCGGACCGGCTACGTGGCGGAGGTCAAGGGGCTGCACCTGAACATTCCGAACGACCTCTTCAACGCCGGGGTGCGGACCGTCTCGTCGGTCGGCGGAGACTCGAGCCTGGACACCGGTACCGCTCGGGGCGAGTTGCGCGAAGTGCCGGGGCAATGGGCGAGTGTCGACGGTCTCCTCGGGGTCGTGCTCATCCGGGGAGACGAAGGCCTCTGCATTGACCGCTCGGCAGCGTCGCGCGGCGGCACTTATGCGTCGCTTCGCGTCGACGAGCTGTGTTCCGGTGTCCACCGCGGCGTCAGGCGAGTTGCCCCGGGAGAGGTCCTCGTAGACCTCTGTTGTGCGGTTCTGGCCGGTGCCGACGGCGCCGAGACGTCGGCCCTCGAGGCCGACACGGTCGCCTGGGACCCTTCAGGAACCCGGGCCGTCCGAGTGCGCGGCGCCGACGGACACAGGTACCTCATCGCCGCGAACTTCGGCAGCGACACTGCCCGGATCCGGGTGGAGGGCAGGACCGTCACGATTCCATGGCGGCAGGCCCTGATGGAAGTCATGGACGGATAGCCCTCGCAGGAGAGCCGCCGCTGCGACCCATCCTTGACACCCCACCTCGGGCGCAGCACTATGGGTGAGTGGATGACTGTCCCGTTGACGTGAGCAAGGTCCGCGCATTTCTCAGAGAGAAGCGGCACAGGAAGGCCGTTGATCGCGCCCGCCTGCTCGAGCGGGCGCGAGACGACGCGGAGGGAATCCGCGAACGGATTGCGCGCGAAGTGCGCCCGGCCCGAATCTATCAGTGGGGATCGCTTCTCACGGGGGAGCACTTCAGCGAGATCTCCGATATCGACTTTGCGCTCGAGGGTCTCTCCGGCCCTCCGGAGTACTTCCGGGTGCTCGGCATCGCCATGGAGGAGACCACCCTGCCCGTCGACATCATAGAGCTCGAGAAGGTGGATCCCGACACGCGCGAGCGGATCATATGGCGGGGTAGGCTTGCATATGAGCGACAGTGAGATCGAAGAGCTCGCCTAGGTGATCCGCAAGCACCAGGCGAACCTGGAGAGCATCTACTCGGGCCTGCTCGAGAACCACTACACCTGCCTGCAAACCATCATGCTTCGCGTTTCGCAGTACTTCGAGAGCAACCTCGATCCCGCCCGGTGGCATGACGATCTTCTCGAGAAGATGCGACTTCGGATCGAGAATGTCCGAGTTGAGCTCTTTGACGACTAGACCTACACGCGGCTGCTCGAGCTACTGAAGTTTCGGCACTTCCGTCGCTACAACTTCGAGACCGAATACGATTGGGACCGGCTTGACTACCTGGTGACGATCCTCGGGAAGGCGCACCCTGACGTCGTTGCTGGTCTCTCACGCTTCCTCGACCTCCTGGACCGCGTCGAGTAACGATCCCCGTGAAGAGCAAGGTCACGCCCGTGCGTGGATCCACTCCGCACAGAGTCAACAGAACTCCTCTCGCGCCGGGCCACTCCTGGGAGGCGGAGGTATCATCGTCGCCGCGAACGTCTCGGCTCTGGCGAGGCCGATCCAGCAGGTTCGCTCAGGTCGAATCGTCGACAGATCCAGATTCCACGGCACTGGCGCCTTCCCGGACCTCAGAAACGCACTGTGACTCGTCCTTGCGACAACCACCAACGCCCGTCGATCCGCTGGCGAGGATTGGGCCGTTCGCCCCGGAGGGGCGATTGATCCTGCGATGTGAATCTCCGTCGGAGGGCTTTCCCCCGGCGGTCTATCGCACTGAACCGGCTTGATGATATACTGCCATCGTGGCGCGACGGATCGCACCAAAGGAGCCTCAATGGGCGACAAGACACCGAACAAGCCGAAGAAGAAGAAAAAGCCGGTTGTGAAGAGCCCCGGTCCGGCCTCCGAGCAGCAGGACAACCCGGGAAAGAAGAACAGGAAGTAAGCCGTCGCGGCTGGTGGTGACCATCGTCGAGCGACGCTCGAAGGCATACCGACGCCGGTGGTGTATAATGATCTCCTGTGAAAAGCGGAACCGACTCCACATACCGGCCGCAGAGGTTTCTCGCGGCCCGACGCAACGATGTCGACAGGAAGCGGCGGGCGGCTGCGGATGCACGACGGATAGCGCGTTTCCTGTCCGAGCAGTACGGAGCCCGCGTGTACGGGATAGGCTCGCTCTTCGAGCCCGACAGGGACTTCACGTGGCGATCGGACATCGATTTGGCTGTTGGGAACCTGCCCGATGAACGGTTTTTTGCCATCTGCGCGGAAGCCCAGCAACTGACTGTGTTTCCTCTCGACATAGTTCCTCTCGAGGACTCACGCGAGTATTTCAAGGAAGCTGTGAGAACACGAGGTGTCGAGCTATGAACAAGGACAGTATGGTTCTCATCCGCATACGGCGCGAAACAAGAAGACGAACTGACCTCACTCGTGCGCTTGCCGCAGGAGTATGCGTCGATCCCCGCGCAGATAGACGAGTGGATTCGCATCAGGACGAAGGCGTCGCTCCTTCATGATTTCTACGCCGGCCTCGAACGCGTCTTCGCGCGGATCGCTCAGGAGCTGAACGGCGGTATTCCGAATACCGAGCAATGGCATCGTGACTTACTCAAGGACATGTCGCACGATCTGGAAGGAATCAGACCACCGGTGATTTCGAAAGCGCTCTTCGGTGACCTCCTGCCCTTTCTGAAGTTCCGCCATCTCTTCAGAAACCTCTACGGACTCGAGCTTGATAGTGACAAGATGTCTGCTCTCGACCGCAGTCTCCCGGCGATATCGGCACGGTCGTTCTCTGAAATCCGGAGCTTCCTCGAATGGATGAAGGCGACAGCCGAGGAGTGAGTCGACGGTCGAGGCGCACGGCACCACCGTCTCCGTCGAATCGGACCTCTTCAGGGACCTGCAGGTATGCCGCGATCACGAGACACTGATCGAGTTGTAGCCCTGCGTGGCTCAATCGCAGAGCAGAATACCGATTTTACCCGTATCTCCGCGGCGGTTGCCTCCGTCGGAACGAAACCCATGAACCGCCGCCAGCAGTAGCACATCAGACAGTTCGCTCTCGTGTTGGCTTACACCATCCCATGACTTCGTCCTCGCAGTAGGCAAGATAACCTTGTATGTTGTTCCCCTTGACACACCGGCTGGCGCACTCCCTTCTGACCTCTGCCGATGGTGTGAGATCTTTCCCTTCATAGTCGTCATCGCACCACCACAGCGGTAGCATCTGTGTTCATCCTTGTTGTCTGCATGCGGCGTCGTGTCGAAGAAACCCCGGTAGGGTAACGTCTCACGCTCTGCAATCCGGAAAGGGGCGGGGATTCTCAGATTCACGTAGACATTTTCAGGAGAGTCTCACGCAGGATTGACCGATGAAGAAGGGGATGACCGTAGAGTTGGAAGCTCCGGTCATCCCCGCAACACTACCAGGGATAGCGGCCCTGATACTGTATCTGTCGGTCAATCTACACGAGGTCTCAAGAGCTGGGAAGGGCTTTCGTTGGTCGCGGGCGGTCCGCTGCCCACGGTGCAATGGAGTTCGGCTCTGGGGACACGGGTATGTCGGTCGGTACTTCGGGCGATTCGCCGAGATGCTGTGGATGAAGCGCTGGCAGTGCCCGGAGTGCGGTGGAAAGGGAGTATCCAGTTTCACCCGGTAGAAGCCGGCAGTACAAATCTGCCGTCGCCCATTCTGTTCGGTGCGACTGACTCCACCGCCGCGTCCGCAGGCCTCAAGACTCGGTCGCACCGCCTGGATCGGAGTCTCGAAGCCCCTCAAGAGCCTCGGCGTCGGCAAGGTCTCTCGTTCTGCCTGAAGCCCGCTTGTTGCGAATCAGATCCGCGACTGACGGTATTCGCAGGGCCATATCGTCTATCTGCACTTCAACTGAGTTCTCAAAGGCAGCGTCGAACTCCAGACCGGAGACGCCGGTCATGATATCAACCCTACGGGGTGCTACCCCGATCTGGAAGACCGTGTCGTCGTCCTCCAGGTCTTGCTGCGACAGATCCTGCAGCGGGGCGCCGAAACGCTCGAGCGCTCGCAGGACAGCAG
>SLST01000010.1 GCA_007130265.1 Spirochaetales bacterium | reverse complement strand
TTGGCGTCGGTCTTCCCGTAGTCGGCGTTCTTCGCAACTTTGTTGCCGCCGAGCTCCTCCACCGATCGCGAGATCTCGGAGAGAAGCGCATCGACTTCCTCCTCCGACATGAAGTTGCGGTAGATGAGCGCGCCGTCCCGCTGATACTGGTCGATCTGTTCCTGCGTCAGAGCTGTGTTCATGACTGCCTCCCTTCAGTAAGATGAACATGAAAAGGGGAAAGTCCCATGTATATCTTATCATCTATGTCGGGAATCTTGCGCTCCCCATGTCGCTGACGGACGCCGACTCGAACCGCGTTGTGCCGGCGCTCGGCGTCGCGGGAACCATACCTCGCCTCGGATTCGACCTCCACTACTACCCGGAGTATGAGAACGTCCGCAAGCGTATGCACGGCGTGGGGGTCATTCTTTTCAGCTGCGTGCTCTCAGGACGCGGGCGCCACTTCCTCGACGACGCGGTCTTCGACGAGGACGGCTCGTCGATCGCGATCGTGAACTACGGCCAACGGCACGACATCGTCACCGAAGGTCCGATGGAGGTGATGAACCTCTTTCTCGACCCCACCCGACGCCCCCTTCCGCAGCTGCCGGGGGAGCTTCAGCTCGTGCTCCCACAGATCGTGACGCTTCACCCCACCCTCTCCAATCGGACGAACCGGGTCATCCACGTGAACCTCCGCTCGCCGGAGAAGGTGCGCGGATTGCTCTTCGCGATGCTCGACGAGCTCACGGAGGCGGGAGCCGGGTACGAAGAGAGCGCGCGGAACCTGCTCTCGAGCTTCCTGATCCTCTGTGCCCGCGAGGCACGCCGCAGCGGTGTGATCCGGGCCCCTGCCGACGCGACACTCGAGCGCATTCGAGCGGTTCTCGACGTCGATTACGCCGAGCGTATCCGGCTCGCCGAGCTCGCTGAGGCCGCGGGAATGAGCCCGACGTATCTCTGCAGACGATTCCGCGCATACACCGGACGCAGCGTCTTCGAATACCTCATGGACCGCAGGCTCGAGGCCGCGATGATGGCGCTCCGATCGACGGAGAGCAAGATCTCGACGATCGCGCTCGAGTCGGGATTCACCGATCTCGCCTTCTTCAACCGTACCTTCCGCAAGCGGCTCGGCACGACGCCCGGGGCGTATCGGGCCGGAGGATCGCCTCCGGAAACCCTTACGAAAAGGCAAGATACGCATAGCTGAGGCGCAGGCGACCGTACTACGCTGGCGCGATGAGGCCACGGGAACGCTTTCACGCCGTCGTCGGGTTCACCCCCCCGGACCGCCTGCCCATGGTCGAGTGGGCCGGCTACTGGGACCAGACCGTCGCGCGGTGGATGAATGAAGGACTCTCTGAGCTCTGTCCGAGGGCCGACGCCACGGACGCGCCGGCGCTTCGCGCCTGCTTCGGGCTCGACTGCTGGTCGCAGCTGTGGATCAGACCGCGCGCGGCCGGTGCGCCGGACCCTCCGCACTTCGGCGCGCCTCTCGTCGCGGACGAGTCCGGGTACGAGGAGCTGCTCCCGCACCTCTATCCCCGGCCCGCGGTAGACGCCGGATCGATCGCGTCGTGGAGCGACTCGCACGCGAGGGGTGAACGCGTCGTCTGGATCACGCTCGAGGGGTTCTTCTGGTATCCCCGAACGCTGCTCGGAATAGAGAACCACCTCTACGCGTTCTACGACCTCCCTGAACTGATCCATCGCATGAACCGCGACCTGCTCGAGTTCAACCTGCGCGCACTCGACGAGTTCTGCCGCGTCACGACCCCCGACTTCGCCACGATTGCCGAGGACATGTCGTACAACCACGGTCCCATGCTCTCCGAGGAACTGTTCGACGAGTTTCTCGCGCCCTACTACCGCAGGCTCACCGCCGCGCTTCGGCAGCGGGGGATCCTCACGATCGTGGACTCGGACGGCGAGGTATCGCCGCTCATTCCGTGGCTCAAGCGGGTTGGCGTGGAAGGGATCCTCCCGCTCGAGCGCGCCTCGGGAGTCGACGTCGCGGCGCTCCGCGCCGAGCACCCTGACTTCGTGATGATCGGAGGGTACGACAAGCGCGTCATGCACCTTGGTGACGCGGCGATACGCGCGGAGTTCGAGCGGCTTCTGCCGACGATGCGCAGCGGCGGGTTCATCCCGTCGGTCGACCACCAGACGCCGCCGGAGGTCTCGCTCGTCGATTACCGGAGCTACCTGAGGATTCTCGGGGAATACGCGGAGAGACTCTAGGGGTAGCCGACGCCCGGCTTGACCGGCGCCCGACGACGATCTACGCTCGTCGCATGGATCGCCCCAACATCCTCTGGTACTGCACCGACCAGCAGCGCGCGGACACGATTCACGCGCTCGGCAATCCGCACATCCGAACCCCTAACCTTGATCGGCTCGTCGACCAGGGCGTCGCCTTCGAGCGGGCCTACTGCCAGTCGCCAATCTGCACGCCGAGCCGCGCATCCTTCCTCACCGGCCGCTACCCGGCGGCGCACCACGTGCACCGTAACGGCAACGATTTCTTCCCGCCTGGAGAGACGCTCGTCACACGGCTGCTCGCGGACGCCGGGTACGACTGCGGTCTGGCCGGGAAGCTCCACCTCTCGCGGGCAAAGGGACGAGTCGAGAGGCGCCCCGACGACGGGTACCGGGTCTTCCACTGGAGCCATCATCCCAAGCCGGACTGGCCGGAGGGTCACGCGTACGCCGACTGGCTCCAGAGCGAGCACGGTCTTGATCCGCAGGCGCTCTGGGCCGAGTACGGGGACAAGCCGTACGGGGTGCCTGCGGAGTACCACCAGTCGCGTTGGTGCACGGAGATGACGCTTCGCTTCGTCGACGAGCATCGGCTCGAGTCCAAGGACGGGCCCTGGCTGATGAGCGTCAACCCGTTCGACCCCCATGCACCCTTCGACGCGCCGCAGGACTACCTCGAGCGCTACGATCCGGAGACAATGCCGTGGCCGCTCTTCCGCCCTGAGGACATCGACCGACAGACCGCCTTCGCCGCGATCGACCAGCAGACCCGCATCGCCCGCGACCCGGGCGCGATGGCCGGATCCGGCGGCATCGGCCCGGGCAGCCGCGCCGGCGCCACCCGACCCGCTGCGGCAGGAGCCGCCGCGACCGAAAACGCCGCGGCTCCGGATACCGCCTCGCAGCCGCCCGACGCGTACGATGCGCGCCTCGTGAAGGCGAGCTACTACGCGATGGTCGAGTTGATCGACGCCGAGCTCGGACGGCTCATCGAAGGGCTGGATGAACGGGGAGAGCTCGACAACACGATCATCGTCTTCACGAGCGATCACGGCGAGCTCTTGGGGGATCACGGACTGCTCCTGAAGGGGTGCCGCTTCTTCGAACCGCTCGTCCACGTGCCGCTCGTGATCAGCTGGCCGGCGCGCTTCAGGCAGGGCCTTCGTAGCCGTGCGCTCGTCGAGCTCGTCGACGTCGCGCCCACGCTGCTCGAAGCCGCGGGGCAGCCGGTTCCCGACCCGATGCAGGGCCGCTCGCTCCTGCCCGTTCTTACCGGCGAGGCCGATCCGCACGTGCACAAGCCCCACGTCGTGAGCGAGTACTGGGACGCGGTCGTCCTGCCGGAGGCGGTGGGGCCCACCGAGCACACCCACGCGACGATGCGCTTCGACGGCCGCTACAAGAGCGTCGTCTACCACGGTCACGGTCTCGGCGAGATCTACGACCTCGAGAACGATCCCGGCGAGTTCGAGAACCTGTGGGAACGCCCGGAGGCGGCGGAGCTCAAGACGAGGCTTCTGCTCGAGCATCTGGACGCCTTTGCGGCGACCGGAGGCGCGGGAATCGAGCGCACCGACTCGTACTGACCGGGTTGCGTGCCCTCTTACCGCTCAACGAGCGCGGCGCCGCGGCTCGGCCCTAACGGCAAGGCCGCATGCGTGCGGCCGTCGGGACCGCGTCGGCACTCCGCCTTCTCCATCCGACCGGTGTGAGGGTCCCACGCCTCGAGCTCCATCCGCCCTCGCAGGCTGAGGGAGACCGTCGCGTGCGAATCGGTGAGGTTCGCAACGAGGTAGATGCTCTTCCCCTCGTGCACTTTGTGGATGAGTCCGATGCCTGCAGCAGGGGTGATCGAGACGTCCGGGTCCGGGAGCGCGGCAGCGATCGCAGCGCCGAGCGTCGTGGCCCGCGCGTCGTCCGGGAAGTCATCCGCGCCGCCGGGGCTCCAGTCGATCCACTGCGCATTCGGGTGCCGCGCGATCGACTCGCGCAGGCGGTCGGGAGCCTCGTCGTCGCCAAATCGGGCACTCGCGCACGGCAGGTCGCCCACGGCAATCAGGTGTCCACCGCCGGCCAGGAGCTCTTCGACCATCGCCACGGTGGAAGGACGGATCGCGCGCATCGCCGGGAGGATCAGAAGCGGGAAGCGGCCCGGGTGGATCGTCCCCGCGACCTCGAGCGCGCCGCCGCGCGCCGCGCCGCGCTCATCCAGGACGTCGGGGTGCAGAAAGCGGAAGTCGACTCCCAGGCGGCGTGAGAGAAGGTGGGCGATCTCGACGTAGTTGCTCTCAGGTACGCGGACGCCGCCCCGGTACGGGCCGAGCTCTCCGTCGAAGTGGTGTGCGGCGTAGAGCCCGTCTATGGGGTAGAGGATCGCGACGTCGGCGACGTGGCGTCCGGCGTTCTGCAGGAGGACGTTTAGCCTCCCAAGGAAGTCGTTGAAGTGGCGCAGGGAGCCGGCGTAGAGCGGGTTGCGCGGCGAGAGCTCGGGCCTGAAGACCACTCGGCTGTCGTCGTACCAGACCGCATGCGGGATCAGCATGTTGATGCCGGCCGTGTACTGGTCGAGCGCGACGCGGTAGATCTCGTCCCAGCCAATGTCGCCCATCGCGCCGTAGGTCTCGGACATGACAAAGGGCCGGTCATACGCGTAGGCAGCCGAGCTCACCACCTTGTAGAAGCGCTCGGCCGGCCGGTCGCCGCCGATCTTGTCGATCCCGGGAATCTCCTGGTACTTGAAGCACGCGATCAGATCGCCGGATACCGACGCGGGGTTCTCGATCTCTTCCTGGTCCTGGTGCCCCGTCGCGGCGATACCGTGTTCGGCCGACCAGGCCTGGATCTGCCCCGCGAACCCGCGTGCGTAGAACTCGGTCCGGGCCGAGAGGAGATAGTTTCGCATCGCTGCCGTTCGGGGACCGACGTCGTACCAGAGGGCCGGATAGAGCGGCGCCGGATCGAAGCCGTGGAGCTCACGAAAGTGCTCGGCGAAACGATGCGTCCAGGTGCGGCCCCCGGAGCGGTAGAGCGTCGGCTCGTCATGGAAGGCCGAATCGATCGTCGTGCCGAAGTGCTCGGCAAAGCGCGCGTAGTACGCCTCGTGCGTCATCTCTATGAAGGCGCGCCCGGCTTCCGGATCGAGATAGTCGCAGATCTCTTCGCCGTCGGTGACGCACGAGAAAACCATGAGCTGCCAGATTCCCGGCGGCGCGTCCCATCGCACGACGGCGCCGCCGGCCGGATCACGCACGATCTCGACCGCGGCGGAGGCCGCGGCGGAGGCCCCCGTGCCGGCGAGGGGCAAGGTCTCGAGGGTGACGGTATTCACGGCGACGACCGACTCGATCGTCGCAGGCGGCACCCCCGGTGGCGCCCCCGGTGGAGCGGCGGGCAGACGGATCTCGAGCAGCCCGGGGCCGCTTGCCATCCGCTCGGCCTTGTCGAGCCGTTTGAGAAGCAGTCCCGGATGCCGGGCGGCGAAGGCGCTCGTCGCCGCGGAGTTGCGCGCCCCCACCGATCCGCTCGGAAAACCGTGCTCGTCGTAGAGCGAGAGCGTCATGCCGAGCTCGCGGGCACATTCGAGGGCGACCCCGTAGAGCGCGAAGTACTCATCGCTCAGATAGGACGGCGAGAAGTCCGAACCGAACGGCAGGATGCCGAGCCCGCCATAGCCGGCCTCGAGGCACATCTGCATCTGCTCGCGGATGCCTTCGCGGCGTACCGTCGTGTCGTTCCAGAACCAGAGCGGCCGCGGGCGCATGCTGATGGGCGGGGAGGCGAAATCGGTGCGCAGTGGACTCATGCCGCATTCTACCGCAGGCAGCCGCCGCGGCGAAGCCGTTCCGGTCTTCTCGAAGTGCTGAAATACCAGAACTTCTCTCTCGCGAAATCTCCATAACTATGGTACTATTGGGCGCATGAGCCGGGATGCCGCTGATTCTCGCCCAAGGACCGTTCTGCTCGTCGAGGACGAGCCTGCCATCGCACTTCTCGAGACGCACCAGCTCGAACGAGCCGGTTACCGCGTGGTGACCGCCGTGAACGGCGAGCAGGCCGTTGCCAAAGCACAAGCGGCGGAACCGCAGGTCGACATCGTCCTCATGGACGTTGACCTGGGGAGGGGTATGGACGGCACCGAGGCGGCGCGAGAGATACTCGCAACCCGTGAAGTGCCGATTGTGTTCGTCTCCTCGCACACCGAACGCGAGATCGTTGAGCGTACCGAAGGCATCACCTCGTACGGCTATGTCGTGAAGAACTCGGGCGAGGTCGTTCTCCTGGCGTCGCTCCGGACGGCCTTCCGGCTGTTCGAGGCCACACATGGAGCGTGCCGTGCGTATGAGGAGGTTTTCCTCAACAGCGTCCTCGAGAGCGTTCAGGACGGAATCTCGGTGCTCAACCCGGACCTCACGATTCGCCACGTCAACGGCGTGATGAAACGATGGTACCCCCACGAGAAGCGGTTCGTCGGCCAACGGTGTCACGCTGTGTACCACGGCCGCAGTACTGTCTGCAGCAACTGCCCGGCTGTCCGCACCCTCCACAGCGGCGAAGCGGAGCACGACATTGTCCCGGGGCACCCCGGCTCGCCGGTCGCGTGGATCGAGCTCTTCTCCTACCCGATCAAGGCTCCGGATACCGGGGAGATCACGGGCATCGTCGAGTTCGTGCGCGACATCTCGGCCCGCGTCGCCTCCGAAGAGGCATTGAGGCGCAGCCTCCGGGAGAAGAAGACCCTTGCCGCCGAGCTTCAGCACCGCGTGAAGAACAATCTGGCGGTCATCGCCAGCCTGCTGAGCCTCGGGCTGACCAAGACAGACGACGACAGTGCCCGCCGGATATTGACCGACGCGCAGACACGGGTCGAGACGATGGCGATGATCTACGACGAGATCAACCGCACCGACGACGGAACGGTTGACCTGCGCCGCTACCTCCAGGATCTGGCAACGACGATCCTGAGCACCTACCATGTCCACCCTGGAGAAGTCCGGCTGGAGACCGATCTCGACGAGGCCCAGACCGATTCCCGTCGCGCGATCGCGATCGGACTGATCGTCAACGAGCTCATCACGAACGCGGTGAAGTATGCTTTCCCGAACGACGGCGGCGGCACGATACGCCTGAAGCTCGAATGTGGCGCCGCCGAAACGCTCGTCGAGATCTCGGACGACGGCGCAGGCCTGCCGGACGCATTCATCCTCGAGGAGGCGAACACGACAGGGTTCACCCTCGTCAAAGAGCTCGCGGAGCAGATCGATGGAGAAGTTCAGCTTCACTCGGACGGCGGCACGCGGATCACGCTCACGCTCAGAGGAGAGGAGAGCGCTTGATGGATGAGTCCCACGCGTCTATGCTGACCGTGGACGGTCGCGTGAGGTGCTCGTATGAGGAGATCGGCAAGACAGATAGTCGAGGCGCTGTTTGGAGAAGCAGGGGTAAGCGTCGGAGGATCAGACCCGTGGGATCTGCAGGTTCACGATGATCGTTTCTATCATCGCGTGCTCGGCGGAGGGGCGCTCGCGTTGGGCGAGTCGTACATGGACGGCTTCTGGGATACTCCGGCGCTCGATGAGTTTCTGACGAAGCTGCTGGAAGCAGAGCTCGAGCAGCGGGTAAAGGGTGATTGGCGGATCCTTGCGATTGGTCTGAAATACCGACTCACCAACCCGCAGAGCCTGCGTCGGGCGTACGAGATCGGGACACGGCACTACGACATAGGTGACGACCTCTTCTCCATCATGCTCGACGAGCGACAGGTCTACAGCTGCGCCTACTGGCGCGACGCAGAAACACTCGAGGAGGCACAGGAGGCCAAACTCGATCTCATCTGCCGTAAGCTCGAGCTGGAACCCGGTATGCGCCTGCTCGATATCGGGTGCGGGTGGGGAAGCCTGCTCCAGTACGCCGCCGAGCACTACGGCGTGGAAGGGTCGGGCGTGACCGTCTCGCGGGATCAGGTGCGTCTCGCGGAGGAAC
>SLST01000556.1 GCA_007130265.1 Spirochaetales bacterium | reverse complement strand
GGTTGTGGTTGCGTCATGTTGAGAGTATGATATACTCGTTTCACACCTTCCTGAAAGGTACCAATTTCTGCTAGGAGGATAGGATATGAAGAAGGTTGCCCTCATCTTCGCGGCTCTGCTCTTGCTTCTGCCGCTTGCGGTGAGCGCTCAGACCATCATCTACGATGGGTTTGAGTCTCTCGGCGAGTGGGTTCCCGGCTACGGCCAGTGGGGCATCCGTGGCGGCATGCTCGTACAGCGCGACGCCCAGACGGGCCTTGCCCGCATTGACCGGCAGGTCCCGCAGCGAGGAGAGATCGAGATCTCGTTCCAGGTCCGCTACGAGGCCGGCGGCTTCCCCGACCAGGCCGCGCTTCGCGCCGGACAGCTGCACGGCGGTTTCGGTATCCACGTCGGCGTCAACAGTCCCCCTCTTGGCCGCATCGCGTGGGGCGCCGGACAGTCGTATCTGCTCTGGCTCAACCTTGACACACGCCGCGAGACGATGAGCGACGCTCCGGAGCACTTCGGGTTCCGTGGTCAGGTCTACGAGAGCAAGCGAAACGCGGTGATGGACGTGACGCCGTTGAATGTCGACATCCAGGCCGAACTGGCCAACGTCGGCATCATCATGGGTATCGATGATATCGAGCAGTTCCTCGGGGTGCTCGTACCCATGCGGATCCGCGTCAACTACGACACCGGCCGAATCCTGGTCGCCGACCCCACGGCGCCGACGCTCTGGTTCTACTTCGACGTTGACCCGGCCGTCCTTCGAGGCACCCACGTCAGCCTGCGAACCAACAGCCTCGCCGTTAGCTTCGCCGACTTCACGGTAACGCGTCGGTAGTCAAAGGCTTCTCGGTAATCAAGGAAGGCCGCCCCACGGGGCGGCCTTCGTCGTCTCATGAACCTCGTCTCACGAGGCCATGCGTCTGAGCTCGCGTACGACGTGCACCATCGCCATCGTATCGAGCGCGCAGTAAGAGACCAGATCGGCGAGTAGCTGCGCCCCGGCGGGGCCTGAGCTTTCGGCCGGGACTTCATCGCTACTGAGATAGCGATACACGAGATTCGCCGTATACCCGTCGCAAACAGTCTGCCCGGAGTAACTGAGGTCCGTCAGGGCAGGGAGCACATACTTCAGGCTGACCTTGCCGCGTTGACGGTGGTGATAGACGGCGAACTCGTGAAACGGCTCGAGCAGGTCGACAACGCGATCGACGGCATGCTGGAGATCGACGGCGGCATCGGGGCACACGTCCATCAGCCGCTTCAGGACGCCACGCTCGAATCCGGCGCTGTACGCGACAACGCTCCCGCAGCCGTCCAGGTCCGATGCCAGGCGTTCGGCCATCTCAACCCGGGAGTCCTTTCCCGGCTCCATGAGGTAGTGAGCGTGGCTGATCGCGCGATCCGACTGCTCACGATGGACTGAGTAGAGGAACGGCACGTGCTCCCACGGGCGCACGTGATCGAAGGGAGGAATCGCCGTGCATAAGGCCTCGAAATCGAGATAGCAGACCGGATAGGCCAACCGGTCGAGGAAGGTTCGCAGAGCGCGCGCATCGACGTAGGGAGTCTCAGTGCGCAAGCTGTTCTGCTGGATTTCATGCCGACGGTGGCGCAGACGATCCGGCGGTATATCGACGATGCGGGTGATCCCCTCCCCCAACAACTCGTCGACGAGCGGGCCTCCCCGGTGAAGCCTCGACACGTGCCCGGCGTCTCGCTCCGGCAGCAGCTCGGAGCAGGAAGGACAGGTGCGAGGACGTTGGCAGAGGACCTCATGATACCGAGTGAGCAGTGGATCGGCCTCGAGCTCCTCGCTGAACCGCTCGAGCTCCTCCGCCGTCTGAGGGGCGATCGTCGCCACCCGCCGGGTCACGTCGGCCTGCACGAACAGGGCGTCGGGATCGATCGGCCCGCATCGACGGTACGCCTTGTTGACGTGCTGGACGTAGATACGCTGCGGCTTCGCGCCGCACCGGGTAAAGCAGAAGTCCACGAACGCGGCCTCCCGCAGGTACGACTCCTTGACGCTGGTTCCGTCTCGGACAAGGATCACAGCGTGTCCGGACGGTTTCTGCACGCGGCGGACATCGGCGGCTGCGACGAACGGCCCGTGCGTGCAGGAGGGGTCGGTCAGTGCTTTCGAGTAGTGCGCGAGGGCGAGGTCCCTGACCTCGAGCCGGTCGGATGGAACCGGATAGCGCGTGTCGGCCGGATGCGAGGGAGGCGCTGCTCCGATCAGCCGCAGGTGAAGCGAACGAGGGCAACGGCGGTAGAGGAGATAGTCGCTCGCGGTGATCCGAAGCTCAGATCCGGTCGTACGTGTCAATGGCGATCTGAAGTTCCTCATTGGTCGGCTGCACGACGATGGTCGTAGGAGAATAATCCATGGAGATAACCCCCCGCCGCGCGCCGTTCTCCAGGTTCTTGCGGTAGTCCATCACGATCCCCAGGTTCTCGAGCCGGCGGCAGATTCGTTCGCGCATCCGGGTGCCGTGCTCCCCCACGCCGCCGGTGAACACGAGCGCATCCACCTTGACGATCTCCGCGGCATAGGCGCCTATGTACTGGCGCACCTTGTGCGCATACACGTCTAGCGCATCCGCGGCATTCCGATCACCGAGCTCGGCCGCCTCTTCGACGTCTCTGAGGTCGTTGGATATCCCGGAGAGTCCCTTCATGCCGCTCTCTTTGTTGAGCATCGTGTTGAGCTCTTCGGCGGTCCTCCCCCGCTCGAGCAGGAAGAAGATGATGGCCGGATCGATGTCGCCGGAGCGCGTGCCCATCATCAGCCCCTCGAGCGGCGTGAAGCCCATGGACGTGTCTATGGACCGACCATTCTTGATCGCGGTTACCGAGCAACCGTTGCCGAGGTGACAGGTGATGAGATTCGTGTTGTCACTCGATCGTTTCAGCAACTCCACCGCTCTCGAAGCGACGTACCGATGGCTCGTGCCGTGGAATCCGTAGCGGCGGATTCGGTACTTGTCGTAGAGTTCCCGGGGTAGCCCGTACAGGTACGCCGCCGGTGGTATCGTCTGGTGGAAGGCGGTGTCGAAAACGGCCACGTGTCTCTGCCGCGGGAGCACCGCGCGGGCTTCGCGAATCCCGGTCAGGTTCGCCGGGTTGTGGATGGGCGCGAGCTCGATGTTCTTCTCGATCGCCGCCTCGACGTCTTCGTCGATCACGACGGAGGCGGAATACGCCTCACCGCCGTGCACGACGCGGTGCCCCACGCCAGCGATCTCATCGAGCGACGAGACGATTCCGTTGCGTGAGTCGGTGAGCGCGGCAATCACGAGCTCCATCGCACGGGTATGGTTGGGTATATCCGTCTGCTGCTCGTAGGCGCCGTTCACCCCCTCGTGCGAGATCGATCCATCGTCGATCCCGATCCGGTCGACGAGTCCCTTACCCAGACTCGTCTGTGCGGGCATCTCGTAGATCTCGTACTTGAGCGACGAAGACCCACAGTTGATGACCAAGATCTTCTTTCCCGACTCCCGACTATTCGCCATGTCACACTCCGTTGGATTATGTCTGACTCTACCCGTTTGCATGACGACTGTAAATGCGCCCTGGTCGTCGATTGCCCGCGCGAGGATGCGCCGGTACACTTTCTTCATGCCCTCCCACGTGGCTCACCTGCTGTTCGCCGACGACGTCGTATCCGCCATGTCCTCCAGTCTCAATTCTAACCCCCTCGTCGAGCCGCCGAACCACGCCTACCTCGCGCTCGGCGCGCAGGGCCCGGACATCTTCTACCACAACCAGCGAACCCGTCCCACGTCGATCGGCTACGGATCGCTCATGCACAGGCGCGGGTACGGCACTTGTGTCGCGAAGATGTGCGCCTGGGCAGGCCGCCACGGCCTCGAGCTCTCCTCGTGGGCGGGCGCGCTGATCATCGGGTTTGCGACCCATGCCGTTCTCGACCGCCACACGCATCCTTTCATCAATGCGTATTCCGGCTGGCCGGAACCGGACGATCCCGCGACGCAGAAGTACCGATCGATGCATCCGTTTCTCGAGCGGCTGATCGACGTGGAGCTGCTGAAGATGCGCCGCGCAATCCATCCGAACGAACTGCACTTTCACAGCCGCGTCACGTGCGGCGAGGAGCCTCCAACGGCGTGGGTCAAGGTGATGACGAACGGGCTCACCGGGGCCTACCGGAAGGCGAAGCTCGACACGAAGCTCGAAGCGAGAGTGCGCAACGCCTACCGCGACACGATGGGATTCTACCGATTCACCGACCGAATCGACGAGGCATACCTCGAGGAGGCTATCGCGCGCGAAGATGCCGGGCGAATCGGTTCTCGATGGTTGAGCATTATCCATCCGCTCGAGGTCCCCGCGGATCTCGACGTCCTGAACACGTCGAAGCGGCCGTGGCCGCATCCCTGTTCCGACGACGCGTCGACCAGGAGCTTCCTCGACTGCTATGACGAGGCGCTCGAGACCGCACGCGCCATGGCAAACCGCATTGCCGTGGCATGGAGAGGATCCCGAGTCGACGAGGAAGAGATCGAAAGCGCGGTCGCGAACTGGAATCTGAGCGACGGCCGCCCCACCGAACGACCCTGCAAAAAACGCTTTGCGCAGCCGTTGCCGCTGCACGAACTCCAGGCCCGGATGCGCGAGTCGATACGCGCAGGATCGGCCGGACGTTTGTGACCTGAAGGACCGGTACCGTATAATGGGCGTATGACGATTCAGAACTCAGGCCTGTTCACCGACCTCTACGAGCTCACGATGATCCAGGGGTACCACCGGTTCAACGAGAACCGGCAGGTGGTGTTCGACATGTTCTACCGCCGTCAGCCGTTTTCCGGCGGATTCGCCGTGTTCGCCGGGCTCGACGATCTGATCGACCACATCCTGGAGTTTCGCTTCTCGGACGAGGAGATCGCCTACCTGAAAGGCGTCGGCCTCTTCTCCGACGACTTCCTCGCCTACCTGCGGGAGTTCCGATTCAGCGGCGACCTGTACGCGATGCCGGAGGGCAGTATCGTTTTTCCGTGCGAACCGCTGCTGCGGGTCCACGCTCCGCTCGTCGAAGCTCAGCTGATCGAGGGGATGCTTCTCAATACGATCAACTTCCAGACGCTGGTGGCCACGAAGGCTGCCCGCGTCTATCTCGCCGCAGAAGGCCGCGCGGTTCTTGAGTTCGGCCTGCGGCGCGCCCAGGGCGCCGACGGCGCAATGAGCGCCACCCGGGCGGCGTTCATAGGCGGCGCGGAGGCGACTTCGAACACCCTCGGGGGCAGGATGTATGGCATACCGGTCAAAGGGACGATGGCGCACTCGTGGGTCATGGCATTCGACTCGGAAGAGGAGAGCTTCGAGCGGTACGCCGAGCTCTACCCCGACGCGACGATCCTGCTGATCGACACCTACTCGACACTCGGAAGCGGCCTTGAGAGCGCAATCCGTGTTGGGACGAAGCTCAAGGCGCGGGGACACCGATTCGGCGTGCGCCTCGACAGCGGCGATCTCGAGTACCTCAGCAAGCAGGTACGCGCCGAGCTCGATGCGGCGGGTCTCGAGGACGCGACGATTACGGTGAGCAATGAGCTCGACGAACAGATCATCCACCATCTCGTGACCTCCGGATGCCCGATCGACAGCTGGGGCGTCGGCACGCGCCTGGTCACCGGCGGCGAAGACTCGTCACTCACCGGTGTCTACAAGCTTGCGGCGAAAGGGGACGGCCGGCTCGAGCCGACGATCAAGCTTTCGAACCAGCCGGCAAAGACGACGAATCCGGGAGTCAAGCAGGTCTACCGGTTTCTCGACGCGGCAGGCTCCCCTCTCGCCGACCTCATCGCGCTCGACGATGAGCAGATTGTCGCCGGTGAGCAGTACACCTTCCACCACCCCGACCTGAGTGCCCGAACGTTCGAGATGACGAACTACGCGAGGGTCGTTCCCATGCTCCGGAAGCAGATGGACGGCGGTGAGCGATGCCATGAGAGGACGTTACTTGCGGATCTGCAGACCCGCTGCACCGATTCGCTCAAGCAGTTCGACGAAACGTACAGACGGATCATCAACCCGCACATCTACAAGGTGTCGCTGTCCGACCGGCTGGCTCGGCTCAAAGTGCGCATGATCGACGAAACGAAAGACGCCCGGAAGTCCGGCGGGGGCGGACCCCCGGGCCCTGTTATTACATCGGTGCAGTAAACCGCACCGACATCATACATGCACGTTTCGTGCCAGGCAGAAGAGAAACCGTTAAGTCGTTGCTGCAGAGTCTTTTAGAGAGGCTTCCCTCCCGGCCGCCGCGACAGCCGGAGAGGAATCCCATGCACGATGCATGGAATATGCGATGCCTCATGCAGACTGCATGAGGCAGACTGCATGAGGCAGACTGCATGAGGCAGACTGCATGAGGCAGACTGCATGAAAGGATCACCGGGACCGATCCGGCTTCTGCGCGAGCCGACGGCTCAGCGTAGACTGCGAGACCCCGAGCAGGCGGGCTGCTGCCGACTGGTTGCCCCCGGTCTGCTCGAGAGCCTCGTTGATCAGGAAGGCTTCGGCCTCCGCAAGCGTCGGGAGCGGGCCGGTGAAGGAAAGCGGTTCTGCCGCGATTCGGTCACGCACGTGGCCCGCGAGCAGCGGATGCGACTGGAAGTCCTCTTCGCGCAGCTCGCCTCCGGCGACGCGGCTGACGACGTCGAAGACGATCGCCTGGAGCTCGCGGACGTTCCCGGGGAACTCGTAGCCGTCAAAGGTGCGGTACAGAACAGGAGGCACGGCAAGCTGCGGGCGTCCGAGTGTCGCGCAGCTATCGGTCACGAAATGCTCGAGAAGCACCGGCACGTCCTCCGGCCGATCGCGCAACGGGGGTATCTGGACGTGATGCCCCATCAGTCGGTAGAAGAGGTCTCTTCGGAATGAGCCGTCCTGCTGCCGGGTGAACAGATCTGCATTGGTGGCCGCGATCACGCGCGCGGAGGACCGTTCGGGAACATCCGCGCCGAGCGGATAGTACTCCTCTTCCTGGAGGAGTCGCAGGAGCTTGAGCTGAGCGCCATTGTCGAGATCGCCGATCTCATCGAGAAAGAGTGTTCCGGACGCCGCCTGCTCGACAAGACCGCGGCGGACCGTATCGGCACCGGTGAATGCCCCGCGCCGATGCCCGAAGAGCGTGTCGGAGAACACGGTCTCGTCGACTCCAGCCACGTTCACTGGGACGAAGCTCCCTTCGCGCCCGCTCGCCTCGTGGATTGCCCGCGCGAAGAGCTCCTTCCCGGTCCCGCTCTCACCGGTAATCAGCACGGCGCGCGGGCTCACGGCAATGGTCTCGGCGTACGCAAAGAGCTGTCGCATCGAGTCGCTCCTCGTGACGAACGCGGAGAAGATCTCCGGGTTGGCAATGCGTGTGTCGCGCCCGCGTCTGGAGAGTACCCGGACCTCATCGTGCAGTGAGCGCACCTGTACGGCGTGTGCCACCGAGTTCACGAGACGGTTCTCGTCGATTGGTTTGGTCATGAAGTCGAACGCGCCGACCTTCATACACTCCACCGCGACGTCTACGCTGTCCTCGAGCGTAAGGATGATGACCGGAACCTGCGGGCGCTCCGCGGCAATCTCCCCGAGCAACTGCCGACCCGAGATATGCGGCATCGTCAGATCGAGCAGAATCACCGAGAACTCGGTGCTTCGCACCAGCGGCATGACCTCGCGCGGATCCGTGACCACGATCCGCTTCGTCCAGCCGGCCGCCTCGAGGATCGAGCTGTACACCTCAACGACGAGCCGATCGTCATCCACGATGAGAATCTGGTCAGGTTTCACTACCATCACCGGCCTCGCTTTCACCCTCCGCGGCGGGCATCGTGCGCTGCGACGCTCCATCGTACCACATGGACGCGGCTCCCGGCCAACAACTCCTTACTATTTTCATCATATTTGAGTACCTTCTCGATATGGAAAGCACGATTACACAGAAGAAGGCAATACTGAACCTCATTGGGGCGACCTGCACGTCCTGCGCGATCACCATCGAGCACGTCGGCAAGAAGATGGACGGAATCAGCGACATCTTCGTCGACCGTGCTACAAGTACCATACAGGTCGAATACGACGGAAATCGCGAGGTGCTCGATCGGATCTGCGACCTCGGCGAGGCCTGCGGTGCCTACCCGATCCTGGGGCTGTTCGAGCGCGTCCTCATCGACCGCAACCGCAGCGGTCTCGACTTCTCCGTGGGCTTCCGCGGGC
>SLST01000466.1 GCA_007130265.1 Spirochaetales bacterium | reverse complement strand
TCGGGATCCAGACGTCGGTCTCCAGCATGGGCTGGTTCGCGGCGCCGATGGTGGGGACCTACGTGAGCATCAGATGGGATCTGCCGCACGTCTTCCTCACCCTGACGGCCGCGCTGTTCGTCACCGCCGCAATCGTGATGACCGTCGCCCGCCGCATACGCTTCGCGGTGCGCGTCTGAGCGGCATCAAGCCGCGCGACATCTCCGAAGCGCCTGGCGGCCGGTGTCGAGCTTCCATCCGCTGACCGATCGGCTCCTCACCATCGCTGCTCCCACGGCGAGCGAATATGGCGCGCCGCAGCGATGGCGCGGCTCGAGCAGCGGAGCATACCAGCCTTCGAGGCTCCAGAGGGAGGTGTCCGCGACCGGGTGGAGCGACGCACTGAAGAGGCCGCCGGTTGCGACGCAGAGAAGGACAAGGCCTGATACCTCAAGCCGACGTCGATCCCGCCGCCCGAACACCGACATGATCGCCACAGGGACATGGAGCGTGCTGACATGGCTCAGAGACCCGTATCCGCCCTCATAGGGTCGACGGAACTCCGATGGGTATCGTACGACCGCCCGCATCGCTAGTTCCAGGTGGGGTTCGCATCCACTGGGAACGATGAGCCTTTGACGGCGCACTGAGATTTGCCAATTAGGACCTCACGGTCGTTTGCTGTAGAGCGCAACTCGGTTACGGCCGCCGCCGCACGCTGTCATGGGTTGATGTCCTCAGTGTTTCGGACTTCCGTATGGAGAACCTGATTCCGTTCCACGAGACGACGCCGCAGAGTCTCGTAGATTACCCCCTGCACCGGCGTTCGGGTATCTACGCACTGACACGCGGCGACAGCGGCGGACTCGGCAAGAACCATGAAGACGGGCTCCATCCGTACCGAACCGTACGCGATATGACTGCTCGACAGGCAAACCGGGACAAAGAGGTTCTCTGCATACCCGGACGGCGGAACGATGGCTCGGTACGAGATACCGTATGGCGCGGGTAGCTTCACCTGGACGTCACCTTCGTTCCTGACGACATCGCCAAAACTCAGGCGGTTACAGTTGTGAGAGTCCATCTGGTAAGCGGCGAGGCCTATCGGATCTTCGCACGCGTTGCGACCCATGCAGTCGTGCTCGGTCACCACCACGTCCGACCGCATACGACGCGCCTCCCGTATGTAGAGCTGGTGCGGCCAGTTATCTGTCTGAGTGAACTCGTCGGCGGCGAGGCCCCATTGCGCGTACTCGGTCCGTATGGAATCGGGCACTTCCGGATCGTTGGCCATGAACCAGTGCAACCCTTGCTGGTACCGAAGGTGATCCTGAAAGATGAGCTCGCGAGTTCGGTAATCAGCTTCGGGCCACGCATGGCTCCCGCCGATGTGATCGGTAGAAACAGCCCCATGGTTGTTGGTATCCGTCTTGACCTCCGTAATGTGGTCAAACTTCCGGAATACATCGCCACTCGTACCGGCAAGCCAGCGCGCGGCGAGCACATAGGGGGCCCGATCGTAGCGTGGCGGCTTGGGGAAATCTCTGCGGATCCGCGCGTCTTTCGTCATGCACACCCGGAAGTTGTACGCCTGGACCGACGTGTCGCCCGCTCGGATGCAGAGCTCGTCCGGCGAGGAGACGTGGGCTGGTTTCACGAACGGGAGCAACCCGGACGCTGGTGTGTGCTCTCGGGCATACGGACTCACATCGACATCAAACTGATGGCTCGGGTGCATCTGAACACCGGCATACTGCTCGCCGAACTCGGCACCCGCTTCGCGCCCGACGACGTAGGGCACATGGCACCTCGCCATGAGATCGCCTTCGTAGGAGGTATCAATGAACACCGTGGCCCTGACGCGCAGGCCGCTCAACATGCGAATCTCATCCACGTTTCGACCGGTCACTGTCGCATCGTGGATGAACTCGCCGGTTCGCACACGAACCTTCGAATCGGCAAGCAGGTGATGCAACACCTCGCTCGCGACGTGAGGCTCGAAGGTCCAGCGGACACCTTCGGCATAGCGGCGTCCAACCGATTCGTAGAACCGTCGAGACGCGCCTCCTATCGCTGCAGGGTTTCCTGTGTCGGTATAGCTCAATCCTCCACTCGTCATACCGCCGAGAAACCGACCAGGATGAAGTAGGAGACAGCTCTTACCCTCTTCGGTTGCGCTCACGGCAGCTGTGACTCCGGCTGCGTTTCCTCCGTAGACACACACGTCCACCTGCACGGACTCGTTGGTAGGAACGACCCATGCGTCATCGTAGTATTTCGGCATCTGCATTGGAGACTCCTTCTTCCGGATCGATGGTGACCTACAAGTTCAGACCCTTGAGCAGCGCCTTCTGGAACAGCCAGACGAACACCAGAACCGGGATCAGTTGTAGCGTGGATGCGGCAAAGGTGCTACCCCACTGCGCGCCGGTTACCCCTCCCATCATCTCGCTGATAACCACGGGCGCGGTCCGTGACGCGCTGCCTGCGAACAGGTGCGCGAAGAGGAACTCGTTCCACGCGAAGTTGACGAGAAACACCGAGGAAGCCATGACTCCGGGGCCGACGAGAGGAAGCACGATCTGCACCATGATCCTGGCTCGGCCGCATCCGTCGAGCATCGCAGCCTCCTCCGTCTCCACCGGCAATGCATCGATTGCCGCCTTCAAAATCCACGTCATCAGACTCACGAAAAACGTCACGTACAACAAGATCAACGTTATGTGCTTGTCATAGAGACCCGTAACGAACAGCGCCGGATACAGAGGGATGGTGATGATGATCGGCGGAAACATCCGCACCACGATCGTCCAGAATGCGCTCAGACTCAGGAGCCTGCTGCGAAACCGCGAGAACGCGTAGGCCGCCGGCACGCTGATCATCAGGGCGAGCAGGACCGATCCAATCGTGATGATAAGACTGTTCTGAAGCGTTGTGAAGAAGCCGGGCCAGCGCTCCCACAGATTCACGAAATTCACGAGTGTGGGTCGGAACACCAGCTGTGGCGGCCACGAGAACATCATCCTCGGGTCCATAAAGGCTGAGCTGACGAGGAAGTACACAGGAAAAAACGCCCAAAATACCGCTACGCCGAGTCCGACGTACGCCCCCAACGAACGGCTGCGTCGACTTCGTCTCCTCTTAGCCACAACTATCCCCCTATGCAAACATCCTGCGGTACATGAGCCGCAGGTAGACCACGGACAGGGCGAGCGTAAGCACCATGATGCCCCAGGCAATCGCCGATCCCATCCCGGACTGCCAGTAGACGAACGCGTACCGGTACATGTGTATCGCCAGAAAGTTCGTAGCTCCGGTTGGACCGCCCTGCGTCATCAGCCACGGAGTGGAGAACTCTCGGAACGTGAATATGAGCCGGAATGACACTGCGACCAGTGTGGCCGGAAGGAGGAGCGGAAAGGTCACGGACGTGAATTTCTGCCAGCCGTTTGCCCCGGCAACCTCTGCCGCATCGAACAGCTCTACGGGCATGGAAATCAACGACGCATACAGGATCAGCATGATCATGGGGTAGAACCGCCAGATCATGACGATCACGACACTGATGAAGGCGAATACCGGATCACTGAGCCAGCGGACCGGTTCGACGCCTATCACCGAGAGTGCGTAGTTGACAACCCCGTCGAATCCAAGCATATAGCGCCAGATGACCGCCGCCACGACGGGGCTGATCGCAGCCGGACTGACGAGCAGCGCAAGCCAGAATCGCTGAAGCGGAAAGCCTTTTGATACCAGCAATGCGAGCGCAAGCCCGACGAGATACTGAAGCGAGAGACTGGTCACCGTGAAGATCAGCGTCAGCCAGACGGAACTCCAGAAGTCAGAGTCGCGGATCATGCGGATGTAGTTCCCTCCGCCGACGTAGTCCATCTCCTCGCCCACGGTGTAGCGGAACAGACTGGTGTACCCGGCGTGGAGTATCGGGACGACGATCACCACGATCAATATCAGCATGAGCGGGGCGATAAGGGCGTAGGGGTAGAGATCGACATGCCGTGGCCTCTTGGTCAATGCCATGCTGACGGCTCCTCCTTGCAAAACCTACAGTAAAGACTGCCCCGCCACCGCCGCTCGGGCGACGACGACGGGACGCGCCGGATCGCGGGGCCGAAGGCGCCCCCTGTCACGAACCAGACTACTACTCGTTCAGCAGGCCCTCATCCCGCAGGAGCGCCCTCAGACCCTCGGCCGCGTCCTCAGCTGCCTGCCGCGGAGACTTCTGACCGTGCATCGCCCTGATGATCTCGTTACCGGCGATCTCCCCGGCCTGTGACCGTCCCTGAAACGGCGGCCAAGCGACGCGGGCGGCCGCAGTCAGTTCCGCAGCCAGCTCGGCATACGGGATCTCAGCCAGATAGTCCTCGTGCGCGAGTACCGAGCTGCGAGTCGGCTGATTGGCGTTGTAGAGCCCGGAGTGAAGCTGTGACTCCGCCGTTGAAAGATGGCGGATCAGCTCCCAGGCAAACTCGGTGTTCTCGGTGTTTGCGGGTATCACGAATGACCAGAAGAGCGTCGATGTGTAGCCGACGTGTTCGCCTTCGTAGGCTTCTGTGAAGGGCAGAGCGATCGCCTCTGAATGGCCCGCTACCTCTGAGCGTTCCGGGTCGTTAAAGTTGTCATAGTTCGTTATGTTACCCGTCCACATCGCGAGACGGCCGGTCTCGTAGAGCCTCGTGACATCGTCCACAGTATGCGAGCTGATGTCAGGATGGAGTATCCCTTCCTCATACAGCTGCTGTAGAACAGCAATCGCCCGGATAGCCGGTTCGCGATCGATGACCACCCGGTAGTCGGCGGTGATGATTCCGGCGTCGTCACGGTCCGGAAACATGGCCCGCGCCAGGTTGATCACCTGCCCCGAGATATTGTCCGGGGTTCCGTGCGCGCTGTACCCATACACGCGCGCACCGTCGTCGCGAACGAAGGTCAGATCCCGGGCGGCCTCGAGTGCCTCTTCGATCGTCTCCGGGACGTCTACGCCCCGCTCCTCAAAAATCAATGTGTTGATGTGAAGCGCATCCACGACACCTCGCATGGGAATGCCGCGAAGACTTCCATCATGGGTCATCGCCTCGAGCATCCCTTCAGAAAAGTCGTCGGGAAATCCTTCTATGGGAGCTCGGTCGGCCCATTCATCCAACGGCTCCAGTCGAGACAGGAGACGCGGATCTATTTCCGTGTTCAGCACGTAGCCGAAGTCGAATGGTGCCGTCGGCAGCGCCGACTGGCGCATAATCGTGCTGTGGATATCACCGATCCCGAACGTCTGCCAATCGACTCGACGGACATCAGTCCGGTCAAGAAACTCCTCGACGAGACCATCGGCCGCCCCCTCGTGCACGGCATGCCCAACGCCTGTGAGCGTGTCCGGAGCGACCGGATCAATCACCTCTTCAGGCGCGGCGCCGGCGTAAAGCGCGGCCGTTGCTCCAGCGAACATACAGATCATCGTCAGCACGCTAAGTCGTCTGCACGCGTGTTGCATGTGTCCTCCCTCTCGAATCATCGAACGACAACAGCAGCTTGAACGGCACACTGTTCCTCATGTCTCTTGAGCGTACCTACTGCAGCGATCTCGTTGTATAGACCGTTTGGGTGAGGGCATTGCCTGCCGCTCTCCTCTGAGCGATTCCGACGGGCTCGATCCCGTGCTACCATGCGCGATGCTCTCCATGCCTCTCCCTATCACTATCCGTTTACAGGTTTTGGTCTCCGGCGATGTCGGGGCGGTTCAACTCGCACAGTTGACGCAGTAATTGCTGAGTGATAAGATCATCCATTAAGTTTCCTGCTCCGGAGGTTCGCGATGAAGCGACATCGATCCTTTAGTTGCAGAGGGGCACACCGGCTACAGATGGTTCTGCTCGCGGTGTTGGTCGCTACCGGTCTACTGGGGCTTGTCGGTTGCGAGAACACTTTCACCCCGCCGCCTGATGTAACGATCACGGACACCTTTGTTGATCTCAGACCGCAACAGTCGTCTCTGAAGAATCAGGGCCAGCGGACCACGTGCATCGTGTTTGCAGCGATGGCGGCGGTTGAGGCTGCGTACATCCGACTCGGGTACGGTGAGCTGGATCTGTCAGAAGAGTTCATCAATTTCACCCGCAAGGCGTTCTACCTCGATCCACGATGGGATGTCGTGCTCGCGCGAGGAGCTGATGCCAGGGAGACTCAGCTTGGTTCGGCCGGCGGCGGCGGCGGCGTCGGCGTCCTCGGCAAGCTCAACAAGGGGTTCATGGTTCCGCGTGAGACCGCCATGCGGTACCAGCCGAATCCCTTGTACTACGAGGAGAGATACCCGCAGCTCGTAGATATCCTCGAGCGACGGGATGCCGGCGAAGAGCTCACGCAGCGGGACCTGAGCGACTTCAACCTCGATCCGACGATTCTGTCGACGAGTGTGCTGCGGACCGAGACGTTCTACAGCGTCCAGAGCTATCGCGAGCTCGACGATGCGAGAAGCCCGCAGGGAATCGAGAACGTGTTGCGGCGCGGCTACGAGGTCGTGTGGGACTTCGCCGGAGCAAACCCCTCCGGTGGATCCTCCGGCGCGGTTGATGCCAAAGGCGTGTGGCAGGTCTGTGCCTCCTGCCCGCAGATGGCCCATTCGATGCTGATCGTCGGGTTCGATCGCCGTCACCGGGACCCGAGAAGGCACTATTTCATCGTGAAGAACTCATGGGGTTCGGCGGCCGCACAGGAGGACGGGTACACCCTGATCAGCTACGATTACGTGAGACAGTACGGCACCGCAGCGGCATACGTCCGTCTCCCGGCTGCCCCGCGTCCGTGGCCGGAACTCGCCTTTATCGGCAGGTGGGACATGAACTACGACGGGCATCAGGGCGTGCTCGACATCTACCACCTACCCGGAATGGCCGAGCAGACGCTTCAGTACAACCTGAGGCAGGGCGTGATTCCGGAAATGTATGACGACCACCGATTGGGCTCCTTCTACGATAGCGAGGGCAATGCCTACAAAGTCAACGGTTACGTTGTTGAGAACCGGATCGAGTTCTACATCGACTGGGACCGACCTAACGTCCGATGGGATTCGCTAACAGGCGACAGGTTCGTCTACTACCTGCACGACTACGGTGACTCTCTTTTCATGGCGGGTCACTATCGAGACTCCGACGACAATCGTTGGGGGAGTTACGCCAGGAAGAGCGGCCTTTACTGGGGCGGCGCTGCAACGCCCCGGCCATTTTCCGGGTCGAGCTACATTGGAAGCGGGTGGCACTTGTTTTCCGGCGAATACGGAGGTGAGTTTGAGTTCACTGCCTATGCCCCGGAGTCCTCTAACTCGTACGATCTGCTTGACGGAACATTCAGTCCATGGGGCAGTTCCTCTAAATACCCGGCGCAGATCATGATCCCGTTCGACGAACCACACCGGGTGAACGTGCAGATCGCGGACATAGGAGACGGATCGTCAAGGAGTTTCGTCGGCAGACACCTGCGCATCGAACCAGGCGGGCTCGTCGTGGGCGACTGGCCGTTCGAAGGCACCAGGACGCCCTTCAGGATGGCCAGGTACCCCGACGGCTGAGAACGGGGAGGCTCGATCGGTCAATGGAGGAGCTACCGTCCGCCAATGTGCATAGCGAGAAGGCCCAGGTACTCGTAGGCCGCGCGCTCGAACTTCTCGAGCGAGGCGGCGCTCGGGATCAGGCTCCACGGGGTGTAGCTACGGGCGGCGGCGTAATACGCGGCCGGCGCGGCGGTTGCCTCGACGCCGGCGGCGCGGAACTCCGCCGCCGCGCGGGGCATGTGGGAGGCGCTGGTAACGAGCACGACCGTGGCGGAGGCCGGCCGGAAGCTCAGTGCAGTCGCGACCGCCCGGGCCTCCGAGGCGGTGTCCAGCGGATCGACGAGGCGCACGATCCGGTGAGGATCGAGCCCGAGCTCGGCCGCGGCGGCCGCGGCGACATCGGCGATAGCACGGTCACCGCCGATGCGTCCGCCGGTGAATATGACGTCGGCCTCCGGCAGAAGCCCCGCCAACCGCACGCCCTCCACCACCCGCTCTCGCGCGCCCTGGCTTAGGCTGTGCAGCGCGCCATGGCCTTCCCGCTCATGATGCGCGGCGCCGAGCACGACGATCGTGATCCCGCCGGAGCGAACGCCGTTGCCGTCACCAGAGACGGGCGCCAGCGCCGCGCGCGGCTCGAGCAGCGGAGCATACCGGCCTTCGAGGCTCCACAGGAAGGCGTCCGCGACCGGGTGGAGCGACGCAAGGAAGAGGCCGCCGGTTG
>SLST01000554.1 GCA_007130265.1 Spirochaetales bacterium | reverse complement strand
CCGCGGATGCGCCAGGGATCCGGAGGGCCCGAAGGGGTCCCGGCGCAGCCGGGACCGGAGCGCCCGGCAGGGCGCGCAGCCCGCAGCAGCCCGGCCGGCCCGAAGGGCCGGGGCGCCCGGAATCCTCATCAAATTCTCACAATCATGGTGTATCACAGACGCGGAGGAGCAGCATGAACCAGAAGACGAAAGAGGCCCTGGACGCGGCTCGGGCGTGGATCGACAGGAACGCTGGATCCGACCTGGACACGAAGCCGGTGTCGCAGGCGCTCGAGTCAGCGGAGAAGGCGGTCCGCGATGTGGATTCGCTCAAGGAGAAGCTCGAGTTCACCTCCAACGAGAAGAAGGTGTCGATGATGGTCCTGCAGGAGACGCTCAAGTCCGCGAAGCACGCGCGAAAGGCGAGGGACGCGCGGACGAAGGTGGACAAGAAGGCGGGGAAAACCCAGGGGAAGCCCGCATAGGGTGGTGCCGGAATTGTTGATCGCGGAGCGCGCGACGCGGAGAGTCAGTGCGCCGCGCCGACCCAGCCGCCGCAGGGGCCGCCGTCGGTCGTCTTGTCGCGGACCACATCGCGGCCGATCATGTCGACGAGCGGATGGTACGAGGAGCTGATCGTCTCGCAGCTCACCCCCACGTGGTGGAAGATGTACGATCTGCGCCAGCGGTCCTGCGTCGCGTTCCTGCCGCTGCCGTGCAGGAGGCTGCCGTTGAAGAAGATCGCGTCGCCGGGGGCGAGCTCGGGCGCCTCGCCGCGGTAGCCGTCGGGGATCGGGATGGGTATCGCGTTCGGGCCGTACGACCCCGCGCCCGGCTTGCCGGCCTTCCGGCAGTCGATGGAGTGCCCCTGGGTGCGCGGCACCAGGACCATTCCGCCGTTTCTGCGATCGCATTCATCGAGCGCGATCCAGGTGGCGATACAGGTGCCGGGTCTCACCTGCAGGTAGAACTGGTCCTGGTGCATCGCCTGCCCCCTCGCGCCGGGAGGCTTGAAGTAGTACATCGACTGCACCCCGAGCGGCTCTTCGCCGAACAGGGATCGCAGAGTGTCCGCAACGCGCGGATCGTGCATCCACGCGCGCGCCGGGTCGCTGAACCGATGCGGATTCATGACCCTGGGGTACTCGAGAAGCGGATCGCCCCCCGACTCCTCTCGCGAGGCGTGCTCGTAGTGACCGTCGGCTCCGGTGCGGTGGATCTCACCGAAGAGCTCGTTGATTGCTTCCGCCTCTGGCGGTGTGAACAACGATCGCACGACGGCATATCCTCGTCCGTCGAACTCGTTCTTTGCCGACTCGACGGTGGCCGGATCGATCTTCGTTGCAATCATGGAAACCCTCCCGATCAGGATTAATATTAGTCATATTATCAGGTTTTTACCATGGAAATCAACGCCGGAACCATGGACAATGGGACCATGACCAGCCTGAACCATTCACGATCGGCGCAGCCGGAGCGCTCGCGGTGATCGTCCAGGCAGACCTCGAGAAGGGGCTCGTCGATCTGGGCGTTCGTCCCGGGGCACGGATGATGGTCCACTCATCGCTGAGCTCCTTCGGCCGGGTGGAGGGGGGACCGGACGCGGTGATCCAGGCGCTGAAGGCGGTCGTGGGCCCTGCCGGGACAATCCTGATGCCGTCGTTCAACCACGGGGCGCCGTTCACGGCCGACGGCCCGGGGGTGTTCGATCCGACCGAAACGCCGACGACGAACGGCGCGATCCCCGACCGGTTCTGGCGGCTGCCGGAGACGTACCGCAGCCTGAACCCGACGCACGCCTTTGCCGCCTGGGGCGCGGATGCGGAAGAGCTGGTCTCACGGCATCACCTGGGTACGACGATGGGCCCGGGCTCACCCCTCCACGGACTCCGGCAGGCCGGCGGCGCAATCCTGCTCCTTGGCGTCGGCTTTCGCGCGAACACGTTCCACCACGTAGTCGAGTGTTCGGTGGGCGCACCGTGCCTCGGGTTACGGACGGAGGAGTACCCGGTCAGAATGCCCGGCGGAACGGTCGAGATGATCCCCACGTGGGGGTGGCGCGAACGCAGCTGCCCGATCACGGACCAGGACCGCTACGGCGCGATCCTCATGGACTCCCGAGCGGTGAGAGCGCGGACGATCGGGTCGGCCCACTGCCGGCTCTTCACCATGCGCGACTGCCACGCGGTAGTGTCGCAACTGCTTCACTACGGGCTTCCGCCCTACCCTCCGTGCTCGGCGTGCCCAATCCGCCCGCGGCGGGTGAAGTGGACGGTTCGGTAGAGCCCGTGAACTTGTCGGCTTGATGCGCCGAGCCAAGGCATGATCGAGGCATCCGGAACGACCGCGACCGAGCGGACGCATACGCTGCTGCGCTCCCCGGGGAAGCAGCCGGGGCGCTTCGCTCGCGGCCGATCCGACGGATGATCGTGGATTTCGCATAGCCGGCCGGCACTCACGGGATTACTATATTGACCCGATGAGCAACAAGACGCGAATCGCCGTCCTGGGCGATCCACACATCGGGTACCCGGCCGACGATCGCTGGGACGAGGTGATCGCGGACATAAACGACATTGCGCCTGAGCTCGTGCTCGTCGTGGGCGATCTGACCGGTTACGGGCCGTGGACCGGGACATCCGCGGCCACGCGTCACGCCAAGCGAACGCTCGACAAGCTCGCCGTCCCCTGGCTCAGCGTGATCGGCAATCACGATCTGGAAGCTGATGAGTTCGCAAGCGACGAGGCGGCGGTCGGTTCGTTCCTCTCGATCGTCGGGCGCGAGACGCCGTGGTTCAGACTGGATTTGGGTCCCCTGAGCGTCCTTGGCCTCAGCGGCACGTCGTTCCGCCGCAACAACGAGATGACGCACGAAGTCGTCTTTGAGACCGAACAGCTTGAGTGGTTCGAGGCGCAGCTTGATGAGCTCGCGGACCATCCTGTGTTCGTGCTCGCGCACGTTCCGCCAATCGGGAGCGGCCTTTTGACGATGGCGGAGCTGCACGCTCACAACGGTAACGCGGTGGTGAACCAGAACCACTACCCGGGACGGATCATGAAGATCATCTGGAACCACCCGAACATCCTGGCGTGGTTCAGCGGGCACAATCACCTTGGACAGCACTACCGCAACGCGGTATCGGTCGCGCTCGGCGTGCACTTCGTCCACGTCGGCGCCGCGACGCAGACGCGCGACGGCCGCCGGCACAGCCGGGTCGTCGACGTCTCCCCGGATCGTCTTGACCTTCTGACCTTCGACCACGCGGCGCGCGATTTCGACGACCCGTTGAGGTACACGGACCGCCACGGCCTGGGCGAGTTGCTCGCCTGGCGGCAGCACGTCCGGGGCAAGGTCTACGTCGAACGAGACCCGTCGACCCTGCGGCAGGGCCCAACGATCTCCCCGCCGTAGGAATCCCAACCGACCTTGGCACTCCGTCTAATGACTAGTATGCTGGAAAGCAATACCAGTCCTCTGGAGGAGTGTTCATGCAATTGTTTTCGATCAGACGTTTCGCCACGGTATTCGTGCTCGTCCTGGGCACGATGGCCCTTTCCGGGTGCGCGTGGCTGCTCGGCCCGACCCGTGGGCTGCCGAGGGACTTCGTCGACCAGGTTGGCGAGGAGCCGCTCAGAATGGTCGAAGAGGATCTTGGCGTAGCGATCAACCGCGGCAGCAACCCACCGACCTTTCCGGTGTTCGGTGGCGAGTACCTCGCCTCGCCGTACGTGTTGACCGAGACGACCATACCGAACGACTTCGCGAGCCCGGGCACTACCTTTGCCGACCAGTACTTCCGGTTCTTCGACCAGAACGAGGCCACGCAGGAGATTGCCGTCCAGATCGCTCAGGGCGGATCGATCGGAGACGGAATTGGCGGATACATCTCCGGCCGCTTCAACTCGTTTACCGTCTTCGTGATCGTGGACAGCGTCAGGACCAGCGACGGGGCAGAGACGCAGAGCCTGCGCGTCTTCTCCGGACGGCTCACGGACGAGGGAATACGCGACTATCAGCACGCGCTGGTGATGCTGGAAAACAACGGTCACTCCGGGTTCATCGACAACGACACCGGCCGTTCGCTGGAGGACGCAGACGGTCTCGCCGAGCGGACCCCGTTCCCGACAACCGAACTGCCTTCTTCGACGCTGCCGCGCAGCGATTCGGCGGTACAGTAGCCGCCTCCGTGAAGGGCCGCGCTGCCGCGCGGCCCTCTCTTCCCGCCGCACGTCGCACGCGCAACCTGCTTTCGCGCCCCCTTCAGCCCCCGGCACTTACCTGATACACTCGAGACGTGATCCACTGCCCGGGGAAAGAAAATGCGCTCGTCAATGCGCACCCGCGTGTGTGGCGCGCGGTCGCCGTAGCCCTGATGGTCGGCTTCCTCGCCGCCTGCGCCACGGAGACCGACGTCATTGGTCTGCAGCGCCCGGTCTACACGGAAGAAGAGAGCATCATTACGGTCCACTTCTTCCCGCTGCAGACGGAGGCGGAGGCCTACTACCGCGCGATCGACGCACGCGAGTACTTCATCTTCACCGCGCCTTTCCGCGATGCCGGGGAGTTGTTTGAGGGCATCGACGGTGAGCCCGCACCGGATGAGGGCAAGACCCTGCGCTTCACGGAGGACGAAGAGAGCACGGCGATCGAGCAGGTCGTGGAGTTCATCGATGAGAGCGGTCTGGTGACGATTCAGAGCGTCGTAGATCGACCCACCGAGACACGAACGAGCAGATGACCCCGGCAGGAACCTCACACCCGCTCGTCCGCCTCGCGAACGTCACGCGCACCTACCGTCGCGGCCCACAGGTCGTCTACGCGGTGAACGATGTCTCGCTCGACATACCGGCGGCCGCCATGGTCGTGTTTCAGGGCAAATCAGGGTCCGGCAAGACCACGCTCCTCAACCTCATGGGGGGGCTCGAGCGGCCTACCTCCGGCACGTCGTCATACCTGGGTACGGATTTCGCCCGCTTCACTTCGACCGAGATGACCCGATGGCGCCGACGAGAGGCAGGGTTCGTCTTCCAGTCGTTCGCGCTTATCCCCGGACTGACCGCGATGGAGAACGTGGACATCGCGGCGCGCATATCCGGCTGCGCTCCCGCGGAGGCGAGGGCCCGGGCGCAACGATACCTCCACTCGCTCGGCGTGCTCGAGCGCGCCGGGCACCGGGTCGCCGAGATGAGCGGCGGTGAGCAGCAGCGCGTCGCCGTAGCGCGGGGGCTTGTCACGCAGCCGAAGGTGCTCTTCGCCGACGAACCCACCGGCGAGCTCGACCACGCGCTCGGCCGCCGGGTTATGGACCTCCTGCGTGAGGCGGTTGATGAGCACGGATCGACGGTGTGCCTGATGAGCCACGATCCGACGGTGCGCTCGTATGCGAATGTGGTGTACACGATGGCCGACGGCCGGATTGCGGATCGCGAGGACGTGAACGTATGAGACGAGTAATGGTGGTGACGACGATGGTGATCGCGATGGTCGGAGGCTGCTGGCTCCTGCCCGAGGAGGAGGAGCTTGCCGTGCCGGAGCTCCCGGAGCCTCCGCGGGTATCAGCGCTCGTGACCTACCCGGTCGAGCGCGGCGATATCCATGATGTGGTCGAGGGCCACGCCCGCGTCTCACCGGTACGCGAGACGGCGCTCTACTTCCGGCAGACGGGCCGGGTCCAGGAGCTCAGCGCAGAGGTGAACGCTTCGGTAGAGGCGGGTGAGCTTCTCGCGCAGCTCGAGATCGACTCGATCGTGCATGCGCTGCGCATCAGCGAGATCGACCGGCGAATCGCGGAGGCGAACCTTGCCAAAATGTCCACCACGGGCGCGGCCCCGATCGACCGGGAGATCCAGGAGCTCGTGGTCGAGCGGCACCGGATCATCGTCGAGCGCCACCGGCAACAGGTGGAGAACGCGTCGGTCCGTGCCCCCCACTCGGGCATCGTGAGACGTGTGCAGATCCAGGTGGGAGACATGGCGCGCGAGTTCGAACCGGTGATCGAGATCGCAGACCCCAGCCGTCTCGAGCTGCGGATGAACGTCTCTGAGGATGCCTACCGCGCAATCGACTCGACGATGGAAGCAGAAGTGCAGGTGGAGACGGACCGGTGGGAGCCGGTCGAGGTCGTCCAGTTGGTCCACCGCAATCCTCGCTTCGACGCGACGCTGCGGCGCGAGGAGTTTGTCGTCCACTTTTCAATGCCCACGCACGGAGAGGTGCGGATGCTCGGACAGTACCCGGTCCGGATCTATCGCGCCAGACGCGAGGACACGCTGGTGATACCCGCGGCGGCGCTCCGCGAGTCGCGCGGGCGGGAGTTCGTGCGGGTGATGGAGGACGAAGTGCGCCGCGAGATCGATGTGCTGGTGGGCATTCGCGGCGCGACTCGGGTTGAGATCCTGGAAGGCCTTGATGAGGGCGATCTCGTGATCGGGAGATAGCCGTGTTCGTCACCACCGTCCTCTGGATCACGATCAAGCGAATGGTGCACAACTGGCGCGTTACGCTCGGCATCGTCTTCGGTGTCGTGCTCGCCGCCGGCATCATGAGCTCCATTCCCATCTACTCGTCCGGAAGCCTCCACCGCAGCTTCCTCGAGGCGTGGGTCGACCAGCGGACCGGGCGTCCGCCGATGGCGCTCATCACCGTGCAGTCGAACGAGCGCTACCGGTACCGCGTCACGCGCGACACCATCGGTGCCACGCGCGAGCACATTGACGGCGAGCTGCGCCGCGCGGTCGGCTACTCGCCGCAGCTGACCTCAGAGTTCATCACCATAGGGTCGAACACGGTCCTTCCGGTGGGAGTCCGCGAACGCTCGCTCGCCTCTCCGCGCGGCGAACTCTCGTCTCTGAGCAATCTCGAAGAAATCGCAGAGATCATCTCCGGGCGCTGGTACGAGGACCGTACCGACGGTGTCGTCGAGGTCGTGGTGGACGAGCTCACCTTCAACCGGAACGAGCTGTCGATTGGCGACCGGTACAGTTACTGGTACCCGGAGATGGACGGGGTGACGGGGCTCGAGGGGCCTGAGGGTTTTGCGCTCGTGGAGCTCGAGGTCGTGGGAGTCTTCCGCGCGCAACCCGGCACAAGCATGGCCGAATGGATCTACCCGCCGCCTTTCTTCGATCGCGTCTTCGCTCACCCGCGAGTAGTACTCGACACACTCATCGGCCGCCACGGAGTGCGCCCGCGCTCGTTCGACCTGCTCTTCGTGTTCGACCACCGCGAGTTCTACGTCAACGGTCTTCCCGCGGTCATCGCGCGTCTCGAGGCGTTCGAGGAGTGGGGGGCCGACGCCTCACCGCCGGTCCGCCTCTGGCACCACCCGCTTCGCTTTTTCCGGCAGTTCGACGAGAACCGCGCGACCGTCGCGCTGTTCATCTCCACGCTGAGCATCCCCACGCTGGGGATGGTCCTCTACTTCATCGCGCTCCTCGCGGGGATCTCGGTCGAGCACCGGCGCAAGGAGATCGCGGTGCTTCGAAGCCGCGGTAGCGGCCGGATCCAGATCCTCATCAGCTTCCTGCTCGAATGGCTCATCCTTGGCGCCGTCGCGTTCGCGGTCGGCCCCTTCGTGGGCGCGTTCCTCGCCCGGGCGATCGGTTCAACCTCGGGCTTCCTCGAGTTCGTGGGCCGACGCGGTATCCCCGCCGTCGTTCACGCTCGGGCATTCGCCTACTCTGCCGCCGCCGCGGGCCTTGCCGTGGCAAGCGGCATGATACCCGTGCTCGGCTCGCTGCGGCACAGCGTCGTGACCTACACGCGAGCCCGCGACCGGCGGCCGCGCGTCTCAGCCTGGCATCGCTTCTTCCTGGACGTCATCATCCTCGCCGTCGCGATCTACGGCTACAGCCGCCTCTCCTGGGAGACGATGTCGCTGCTGCCCGGCCAGATGATCCCGGCGGACCCCACCCTCTTCTTCGTCCCGGTCCTGTTCATCGTGGGCGGCGGACTACTGCTGCTTCGCCTCTATCCGCTTCTGATGAACCTCCTGCGGATCGTCACGATGCGCCTGCCCGGAGTCGTCTGGCAGATGACGATCCGCAGGCTCAGCCGCAACGCCGGCGAGTATGTCCCGGTGATGCTCCTGCTCATGGTCACCGTCTCGCTCGGCATCTATTCAGCGGTCTCCGCGAGAACGCTTCGGCTCAACATCGAGGATCACGTCCGCTATGCCGTAGGAGCCGACGTGGCAACGAGCGAAGAGTGGCAGCCGCCGGGCATGGAGGTGGGCGCCGCTGCCGTCACGAGCGAGCCGCCCTTCTACCGCCGCGAAGAGCTCCCGGGCGTGGCGGCGGCGGCGCGCGTACTGCGCGGGCGGGCGCGGCTCCAGCGCACCGAGCGGTTCGAGCTCAGCGCGAGCGCGGATCTCATGGCGAT